>JAOTUX010000124.1 GCA_029863665.1 Candidatus Nitrosopumilus sp. | reverse complement strand
ATCATGATTTCCAGATGTTACATCTGAAACAATTCTTTTAGTTGTCTCAAAAATTTTCTTTATTTCTTCAGATGATAATAATTTTCCAATTTTTTTTGGATCAACATTTGCAATTTCAAAAACTCCCTCAACATATTTTTTTGGTAAACCCAAAGTTCGTCCAAACCATTTTGCTGAAACCAAATCTGTTGTTTTGATATCTTCAAAATCTAATTCTGACATGTTAAAAATGTCTAATCCACTCTCTGGAGGTTGTACATATTCTAGTCCTACACTTAATTTTCTATGTCTAACTTCTATTGAATGCTGTAGTGCAAGAATTTTCATGTCATTATTACAAAGTAAAATATTCCCATCTCCAAAAAATTCCCCGACTAAAACAAATTCTTTTCCAAATCCCTCAAAAATAAAATATGCAATTCTTTCTGCACCAATTTGTTTTATTTTTTTTAATTTTAATCTAAGAAGATCACTTCGTAATCTTTTAAGTAATCTATTTGGTTCCATCTGGTCAATTTTTACTGCAGTTAACCAAACACCAGATGTTGAAATCATCATAAAAAGATCACTTTTTTCAGTATGATGAAGCTTAAAGAGAATACTATCTTTAGTAATCCCATATATGTTACTAACATAGTAATCTTGGACTTGTTCAGAAATCTGATCCACCAAATATCGTAATTCTATACCCGCAAGTGCCATGACTAATCTTGTTTTATGTCTAAAATTATACCCTTGCTCTAATATGCTCAAATTTTGACCAAAGATATTAAACATGGTTTGCTTGAGACACGCTAGAAATTTACTTGGCAAAATTCAAAAAGAAAAAATCTGCACCTACTCTTGGACCTGATGATTCTAGAAAAGAGTCTGTAGGGGAAGATCCAGTTGATATTCCCGAAACAGAAAAATCTGTACCTGCTCCTGAGGCTCCAGTAGATCCATCAATGGGTATAATTGAAAAGAGTGACAAAGATAGAAAATTAAATAAATTATTCTGGTTACGTGTTGGTTTAGCTATTCTTGCAGGTACTACAGCAACATTCATCTTTGAAGATATTGAAGGCGAAGATAGAAGGTGGGCTTCTATTGCATTTATGATAATCATATTTGCTGCAACAATTATTGTTGCAAAGGGAATGAAAATGCAATTACCATCTTCAGACAGAAAGAAAATTGTTACACAAGGTATAGGAAGCTATGTTTTCTTATACTTATTTTCTTGGATTGTAACTTACACATTAGTTAATGCAGGAAGTGCTTCCAGTGGAATCAATCTTTAATTTAACAATTAAAATAAAAAGATGATATTGTATGTGGAATTATAAAACATCTGGAATTCCTGATGAATATTTTAATCGAACCGAAAATGTACCTATTACAAAAGAGGAAATAAGAGCAATTCAAGTTAGTAAATCCCGTTTACGTCCTGGACAAATTGTTTATGATATTGGTTGTGGAAGTGGTTCTATTTCCATTGAAGCTGCAATTCAAGTTGAATCCTCTGGAAAAGTATTGGCAATTGATTATGATAAAAAAGCAGTAGAACTAACTAAAAAGAACATAGAAAAATTTGCACTTTCAAATATTTCTGTTATTTTTGGTAATGCTAAAGAAAAAATTCTAGATCTTGAAGAAGCTGATGCAATATTCATTGGAGGTACTGGTGGAGACACAAAAGAAATAGTTGAGATTTCTCAGAACAAACTAAAATCTGGAGGTAGAATTGTGATTGGCATTATATTGATTGAGACACTTTATTCAGTCTTACAAGTTCTAGATCAACTACAGTTCAAATCTATTGATATTACTCAAGTTACTATAGCTAAAAGTAGAAAAACAAGCACAGGAACAATGATGCTTGCAAGAAATCCAGTAACTATAATTTCTGCTACTAAAGTCTAATCTAGATTTTTAATTGGGTAAAAAATTACATTTTTTATGTCTGGATTAATTGGAATTGGAGTTGGTCCTGGAGATCCAGATCTGCTTACAGTCAAGGCTGTTAAAGCAATTCAAGATGCAGATATCATAATGTGTCCAGCGTCAAAAGAAGACAGGCCAAGCATTGCACTATCTATTGTTTCATCATTAATTGATAAGTCAAAAAATCAAGAGATTGTAAAATTAATCTTTCCTATGACAAAGGATAAAGATGTTCTTGAAGAAACATGGAAAAAAAATGCCAAGATAATGGCTGAAAAAGTTTTGTTAGAAAAAAACGTTGTATATCTTACAGTAGGTGATCCTTTTCTATACAGTACTTGGATCTATATGCATAAAGATCTAAAAGAAAATTATCCGAATATGGAAATTAGTGTAATTCCAGGAATTGTTTCTATGTTTACATTTGCTTCAAAAGTAGGTGTTAGCATTGCAGAAGGAGCAGAAAAAGTTGCAATTATTCCCTCATGTTATGATCTGTCTAGTGTTAAAGAAATTGCAAAAAATTCTGAAACAATGGTTTTTCTTAAAGATGGAAGATACTTTGATCAAGTTATTAATGTTCTAAAAGAATCTGGTTTTCCTAATGATTCTATTTTTGCAATTGGACAAGATCTTGGAACAGAAAATGAGATTATTAGAAAAATGACTTTAGGTGAAGTAAATGATAATACATTAACTACAAAATATTTTTCAATTTTGGTGGTAAAACGTGTCTGAAGTATTTTTTGTTGGATGTGGTCCTGGAGATCCAGAATTAATTACAGTAAAAGCAAAAAAATTAATTCAAAAAGCTGATGTTGTAGTTTATTCAGGATCTTTAATCCCTGATCCAATCTTGAATCTTTGTAAGAAAGGAAAACTCTATGATGCTGCAAAATTAGTCAGGGAAGAAATTTTTAATTTATTGTATAAGAACGCAAAAAAAGACAAACTTGTGGTTAGACTACATGATGGTGATCCATCGATTTATGGAGCAATAAAAGAACAGATTGATAATTTAGAGAAAAAAGGAATAAAATCTGTTGTTGTTCCTGGAATTACTGCATTTTTAGCCTCAGCTGCTGCGCTTGGAACACAGTTAACTTTACCAGGCGTAACTCAGACAATTATAGTAACTAGAGCTGAATCTAGAACTAAAGTTCCTAAAAGAGAAAAGATTTCGGAACTTGCAAAACATAAAGCAACACTGATTTTTTATCTTAGTGTACACCTTCTCCCTAAGCTTACCAAAGAAGCTATAGCAGGTGGTTACAAAAAATCTACTCCGGTGGCTGTGGTGTATAGAGCAAGTTGGAATGATCAAAAAATAGTTAAAGGCACATTAAATGATATTGCTAAAAAAATTCAAGAGGAAAAAATTACACGAACCGCAATTGTTATAATTAGTGATGTTATTCAACCTCAATCATATGAATATTCCAAACTTTATGACAAAGAGTTTAGTCATGGATATAGAAAAGCTAAAGTCAAATCGATAAAAAATTAACTTTATTTTTTATTCCAAGTTTGTTAAGAGTTTTTTGAAACTTTTTTACATCCCCTGAACTAAAAATTTTTAGTTTGTTATGTACATCTTGTTTGTTTTTTATTTTTTGATGGATTTTTCTTGCAACTGAATTAGCGGGATCAATAAATGTTACACTTGGATATTGCTTTTCTAAAATAGATTTTAAAAACGGTAAATGTGTACTTGATAGAGTAATTACATCAATATTTTCCTTAACTATGAAATTTTCTAAAATTCCTTTGATTATCTTTTTACAAAGTGACTTATTTGTAAGAAATTTCCCAGATTCAACTAGTTCAACTAACGATGAACCATTAATTTTATGAATTTTAATTTCTGAGTTGAAATTAGAATTTTTAATAAATCTTGATAATTCTTTGCTGTTAATCGTAGATTTTGTTCCAAGTATTCCAATATTTTTTGTTTTAGAAATTTTTTTTGCTTCATATAATGGAGGTCTCACCCCAATAATATTCTCATCTTCTATATCTAACATTATTGTAGGTGTGTTTGAACCTACTACTATCAAATCAGGAGCAAAACTATCTTTCATCTTTTTAATTGATTTTTTTATGATATTTTCTAATTCTGACTTTGATTTTTCTCCATATGGAAAATTTTCTTGATCACCAAAATAGATAATTTCTACTTTAGATAGTTTCTGTATTTCTTTAATTACTGATAATGAACCTAATCCCGAATCAAAAACTACAACTCTAGCCACGATATTTGTCTATAAATCTTGAATAATAGTTTGTTAGCTAAATTTAGTCTAAAGTTGATCTAAATATACACCGTCCATTAAGAGCTTATTTCTAAATTAATCACCATGCCAAACTTCGACAAGACTTGGGCTCGTCAAGAGACCCAAAGCGTAACTGGCAAACTCCGTGAAGCAGTAAAGCCTCAAGGTGCATTAAAACCACGAATTCAAACTGCAGTAAACAAACTACAGGTCCAAATCTCAAAAATGGATTCTATGTTAGGTAAACTGCATGAAAGAGATGCGCAACTCTTTCAGAGAGTCGTGACTGCAATGCAGCAACATGATACTAGCACAAGTAGAGTTTTGTCTAATGAATTAGCTGAAATTCGTAAAGTTACAAAGATGCTCGGCAACGCAAGAATGTCATTAGAACAAGTCCAATTAAGACTTACAACTATTCATGA
>JAOTUX010000123.1 GCA_029863665.1 Candidatus Nitrosopumilus sp. | reverse complement strand
GAGTGGAAGTAATAATAAAAATAGATTCTGAAGGGACGAAAATGTTAAGATGGAAGAAAAATTAAATTCAATTAAAAAATTTATGGAATCAAAATAACAGAATAAGTTTAAATCAAATACCAGATAAGAATCAAAATAACCTTACAATATTATTCAGTGATGTTTTAACTGCTAATTTACCAACATTAAGCTGGAACAGATAATTTTTGCAGGTAATTATAATGAATCCTCAAAAAATCCATTATTTCTCGATCTTCTTTTTTGTTAATGGGAGTGCCATTTGCAAGTATGCTAAGATATCTTAAATTAGACTCTAATTGATGAAGTGATTTTTTTATTCCGTCATCATAGTTCAGTCTTAAAAATTCTATAATATTCTCCTCAATTTGCAAAATATCATGTTCTAGGTTTTTGATATCTTGATGAGTATCAGATTGCACATGCATTCTAAGAAAGATATCAAAAATAACTTTGGTGGTACAAATTCTTAATTTTTGTATAGATAATTAAAAAAAATCAAACAAATTTTTTATTTTCAAATTATTTTGATTTTAAAAAAATAGACTATAGTCCCATGTTGGCATTAACCCAATTAACTATAGTCATAATGTTTTGAACATTTCCAAATTCTTCGCCTTCGAGGCTTACAAATAGAAGATGACCATTTGGAAGAGGCAACGTAATTCTCTTTATTTTGTCATATGCCACTATTGCATATTTCCCATTTCCAATTTTAGAAGATAGTTTATCACGTTCCTTCCAAGAGTCAATAGAACGCCTCAAAGAGTCTTTTGTCTCATCTACACTAAGATAGCTAGTAGTGTTATCCCTAACGCTGTTCCACAATATATTTCCATCACGATCGCAAATTATTGCAATTCTAGAACTAGGGATTTCACCTAAGATCATGTTAAGGAGTTTTTCTTCATGTTCGTCAACGTTTTTTGCTACAGACATTACTATCAAGTCGAATTCAAAGAACATAACCTTGATGTTGAATTTGCGTTATAATTGTTTAAAATTTAAAAATATTTTTAACAGATGTAAAGACAAACAATTATCCAGGTGGAAATAATTTTTGAAAGTATGTGCCAACAATTATCTAAAATAAATTGAAAAATAACATAAAAATTTATTCAAAAGTATTTACCGATTAAATCCTTGAAAATTTATTACATTAATAGTCATTGTAGATTTTATTTCAGGTATTTTTCTAATCTTTTTGCTGACAAGTTCAGAAATGGTATTGTATGTAGGTGCTGCAATTTTACAAATCATTTCATAATTTCCAATTAGCACATCAGCTTCAACAACTTCAGGAATTTCGTCTAATTTTTGTATAATGTTTTGTTCGTTGGATTTAGCACAATGAATGACAACAAAAGCTTGAGCCATATGATTATCCAATACTTTTTGCTCAATTTCATTTGTTTTTGATATTCCAGATTTTTTATCTACCAATAATGTTAAAGTAGATCGAATGTTAGGAATTTTTCGAATTCCATTTGAAATATCATTTTGAATGTTCTGCTCATCAGGAGATTCCAGTGTAGTCAAGATATCATATGCTCCAAATGTACCAAAAGCATTAGTAATACTTGAAATATGATTCAGATTAGAAATTACAGAATCTTCAGTCCCAGAATTATTAACAATTAAGACATAAGCTTTTACCATTGTTTTTCCTAGTTTTGTCCCGGAATCCCCATCAAAGTAAGAGTAGAGCGAACATGTTCAAGTTTTCGAATATTCCAAGTGAGGGTTTCTCGTAATTTATCTTTTTTAGGATTCTCTATTTTTGCGATTATATCATATGCTCCAAATGTACCATGAATTTCATTTACAGATTCAATGTGTTTTAGATCCTCAATTACTGCTTCCTCAGAACCAAGATCACAGTTGATCAGAATGTAGGCAGTTTCCATGAGAAAAATGTGTAAAAAAAATTATTTAAGTAAAACTATAAAAAAAGTTAAAGAATATTTAATTTTAAACCTAAAAAATAAATAACTTGTAATTATTTTTTATTAAATGTATAAAAAAGATTAAAAATGAATTAAGGTTTAATATATGATTTAGTTAAATTCTTAAAAATAAATTCTACCACACATTCAACAACCAGATTTTTACAAATACAGAGCAAAGTTATTACTAGTAATAAAGTTTAAAATTAAAATTTTGATATTTAAAAAATTATCACAATGGAAACGTATTGAATTTGTAAAATAATGATAAATAATTTCTCAGGTGTATCATGTTCAGGGTTTGTAACTTTTTCCAAGAGTCAAAATTGTTTTAGAATGCCAAAATGAGTATCTCGCTGAGAAGGAATACGTCCAATCTCTTTAACCATGGTTGCAAGTTCCTCAACAGAAGAAGTAGTTGGTTTTCCTGCAGCACGATAAATTTCTTCAGAAAACGCAGTTCCAACCAGATCACTGCCACCATTTGATAGTGCAACTTGTGCAAGCTTCTTGCCATATGCAACCCAATAAACTGAAATGTTATTCAGAGTATTTGCAAGCATAAGTCTAGATAATGCAATTATTCGTAAGTCATACACAGATGAACATTCATTATTTACTAGATGATCTTGCTCTAATTCAGTATTATCCAAACTGAATTTTAGAGGGATTAATGTAATGAACCCATTAGTTTTTTTTTGCAGTTCACGTATTTTTATGAGATGATCAACAACATGTTCAGGTTTTTCAATATGTCCATAAAGCATTGTAACATTACTTTGAATTCCCATGGTGTGAGCTTCTTCAATTACATCTAGCCATTCTTTTCCAGAGCACTTTCCTCTAACAATCTTACCTCGAATCTCAGGGTGAAACAATTCTGCACCTCCGCCAGGCATTGAATCAAGTCCCGCATCCTTAAGACGTGATAAAATTTCCTTAGTGGAATTTTTTGTTAATTTTGACAAATAAAAGATCTCAGCTGCAGTCAAAGCTTTGATGTTAAGTTGAGGATGATTCTTTTTGATTATTCGCATCATGTCCTCATAGTATTCTAAAGGTAGTTTAGGATGAAATCCCCCTACAATGTGAACTTCGGTGGCACCTATTTGTTTTGCAATAGATACTCTTTGCTCAATTTCTTGTGGAGTTAGTGTGTATGCATCATCTGCACCTTCTTTTCTATAAAAGGCACACATTTGGCAGCTAGCAGCACAAACATTCGTATAGTTCATGTAATAAGACGCTGCAAAAGTTACGGTATCCCCAACGAGTTTTTTTCGTGCATCATCAGCAACAGCCCCAAGTAAATGGAGATTATCATAATTCATTAGATCAAGCCCATCTTTGTAAGAGAGTTCTTCTCCCGCAATAGCACGATCTAATGCCTGTGAATCCCCTACTAGTTGCTCTAACATATTATTCCAAACCTCTCATGATGATATATTCTTTATAGTCTCAAGAAATAAGTAACCAGTCATAACAATACAATCATGGTACTTCCACTAGTTGATGAGCATAAACCAAAATGCTACATGTGTCATGAAGGTTTTGAAAATGTAGAAGAGTTAAGAGATCATCAAAAAACAAAACACAAAGATCTTTTTGAATCACATGAGAAACAGACGACTCGTGAACCAGCACCTGGTGATGTTACGGTGTTTTAGATTTATTTTCTTTAATTGATTTTAATAGTTTCTGAGCAGTCTCCTTTGAGATATTTGCCAAATCATAGTGTTTATCAATAGATAATGCTTTTTTGAAATGTTTTATTGCATCTTGTAGTTGTCCCAATTCACCTAATGAAAGTCCCTTGTATGCAAATGCCATTGTAGATTTTTTGTCAATTTTTAAAACCATGTCATAACATGTTATTGCTTCTGAATATTTTTGATCTGAATGTAATGCAGAACCTTTATTCAATAATGCATCCAAATTATCAGGAAACATTGCGAGTGCTTTATCATATGAAAGAATAGCAAGTTTTAGTTTTCCCATGTTTTGCAGTGTTACCCCTTTATCAATAAGGGCACGAATGTTACCAGGATCTTGTTCGAGAACTAAATCATAAAATCGAAGGGCATCAGAATAATTGCCATCATCTACACATTCAAAGGCCTGTGTCAACATCTTATCTATCTCAATATTCACAGTATGAAATAATATTTTATCAATAATATAGATTCACACTTGGTAAACTATTAGAAATTGTTATTGTTTATACCAAGAATTGTCATGAAACAGATACATAGATTATGACAAATAAACCATGTTCATTTTTCTAGTCCTAGAGTTTAATACTTTTAGATATTCCTTTTTCTATCCCCGTTTGTATTCAGTCCATAAATGAATTTTGGGTTAAGGACATATTCAAGTACGGTATAACAAATAAGACATCGGTATAACATGAGCCTCAATTAAACAGAGTATAGAGTTAAGAACAAGAGTATTATGAAAAAGTGGTAAAATACGATAGAAGTCAAAACCACTCTATTATCCATTGACAACAAATCATTACAGATCGATTTATTTCTGTAATGTTTGGAATTACATGACTGCTATCAATGTTATAGTAAGATTATAGAATAAAAAGATGATTTAAGAAATTCTTAACGTTTGTTTATTTTTGGTTTTTTTTCCAAATAAAATTAAAATCAACACTACTATAGCACA
>JAOTUX010000122.1 GCA_029863665.1 Candidatus Nitrosopumilus sp. | reverse complement strand
TTTCTGTTGCGGAAGGGTCTAATAAAATAGGGCCAATGGTAGTTTCTTTAGCAACTGGACCTACACCTGTCACAACCACCATTATTCCTTCTAGAACTGAATCTCTTTTTCTAAAACTTGTTGCTGAACGAATTAGTACTTTGATAAAAGGAATTGTCTTAGTTTCTTCTGTTGTTCAAAAAGAATTAGATCCTAATACTGCAAAAGCCTTAATGTCTGAAATAATGGAGATGATAGATAATGACTGATTTAAGAAATTATATTTCTCAAATAAAAAAGAATAATGAACTCAAAACTGTAAAAACAAAAGTTTCTACAAAATTTGAAATTGCAGGAATTACTGCAAAACTTGATGGATTAGATGCTGTTTTATTTGAAAATATTAAAGAAAGTAATTTTCGTTTAGTTGCTAACTTAGTTGGAACGAGAAAAAGATTTGCCCAAGCAGTTGGAGGTTCAGAAGATAATATTCACAAAAAAATTATTTCAGCAATTAAAACAAATAAACAGCCAAAAATTATTTCTTCAGGAAAATTCATGGAAAATAAATCAAAAAATCTCTTTTCCATGCCTATTGTAACTCATTTTGAAAAGGAATCTGGTCCATTCATTACATCTTCAATTGCTTATGCTAAGAATCCTGAAACTGGAAAACAAAACTCATCTTTCCATAGATTGATGCCAATTGATAAAACCCATTTTTCCATAAGAATGGTTGAAGGACGACATCTTCATAGATGTTTTATTGATGCAAAAGAACATGGCGAAGATCTAAAAATTGCACTTACAATAGGTGTTCATCCTGCAATATCTATTGCAGGTGCATATCAAGCTGAATGGGGAACAGATGAAATTGGTATAGCTAACTCTCTTTTGAATGGAAAATTAACTCTGACAAAACTTCCTTTGACAGGATTAAAGGTACCATCAGCTGCCGAAATCGTAATGGAAGGAAAAATCCTTTGTAACAAAACACATCCTGAATGGATGGTTGAAATGCTTCAAACATATGATCATAAAAGATCTCAACCTGTTTTTGAACTTGAAAATCTATATTTTAGAAATAATCCAATTTTTCATGATGTGTTATCTGGTTTTTCAGAACATAGATTATTGATGGGAATGCCAATTGAATCTAAGCTAAATGGAATATTGAAGAAAGATCATCCTCAAATACAACAGGTTTCAATGACTAATGGTGGCTGTAATTGGTTACATGCTGTTGTTCAAATTAAAAAGAAAAATAAATCTGATCCTAAAAAAATAATTGAAAAAACATTTGATTCTCATCGTTCTCTTAAACAGGTAACTATAGTTGATGAAGATATAGATCCCAATAATGCTGAATCCGTAGAATATGCTATGGCTACAAGATTTCAAGCCGATAAAGATCTAATTATTCTTAAAAATGTACGTGGGTCTAGTCTTGATCCTTCTAGTGATCAACAAAAATTAAAAACTGCAAAAATGGGTATTGATGCAACTCGACCTCTTTTAAAACGTATAGAGGGTTTTGAGTTAGCAAAAATTCCTAAAATTGATAAAATTAAGTTAGAAAAATATTTTAATTGACTAAAATCATATGATTAAATTAAATTGGATGAAGTAAGAAATTAATGAGAGATGAAAAATGTCATCAAAAAATTCCCATATCAATGAAATAAGTCCTTCTGAATCTCATGCTGAAGTAATTGTAAGGATGTTTCCTTCTGATGCCAATCCTGCAGGAAATGTATTTGGTGGTGAAATTCTAAAACATATTGATATGGTTGCAGGAATTGTAGCTCAACGTCATTCTCAATCAAACGCAGTTACAGTATCTATGGATAGTGTTAATTTTTTGAAACCTGTCTTTGTTGGAAATGTCCTTAAACTAAATGCTAGAATAAACTATGTTCATAATTCATCGATGGAAATTGAAGTCAAAGCTGAAGCTGAAGATATTGTAACCGGAATCCGAACTATCACTGGAACTGCTTTTGTGACCTTTGTAGCTCTTGACAATGATGGAAAACCAATGCATGTTCCTAAATTAGCTCTTAAAACTGATGAAGATAGAACTAAGTTTGAAGAAGGTAAAATTAGAATGGAAAAACGATTAAGAAATCGTCAAAAATAACAATTCTGATTTTTATGGATCAGTTTAAGAATAATGACAACAGTCTTTAGTTAATGTCTAAACAAGAAAAAACCAACGAGTGGGATTCACTATGGCAAGAATATACAAAATCTCTTGAAAATTGGAAATCCCTCTTTGAACAAATTCAAAATACCAGTAATGACATGCAAGCTAAATTTAATCAAGTTTGGGAAAAAGCTACTGCTGAATCTAGTGCTGAAACAATGAAATTATTTGGTGAAAATTGGCAAAAAGCTATGACTGAAGCGGGAATGAAATCATTCAAAGAATTTAGTGAAAACTGGCAAAAATCACTCAATGATGCCAATACTGCTGCTTTCAAACAAGTTGCTGAAAACTGGCAAAAATCACTAAGTTCATCTGGATTGGAACAAATGCAAGTCTATGGTGATATGATGAAAAAGTTTGCAGAAACTTGGAATTCTATGTGGCCAAAAACACAATAATTTCTTAATTGTGGAACCGATCTTTCTTTTTTTGTACTATTAAATATTAAAAATAATAACTGTAAATGATACACTGATTATTTTTTATTGTATAATTGATTATTTTGACAAACAAATTCTAAACAAAAAAACATTAAAACTTCTTTTGAACAAATTCAATTGAAGATATAGTTCTCAAAAGAATAAAAACTAGATTTATTCATAATTTTTTGATGACTATTTCTCAACATGAATATTTTATTGAATTATCTAGTTTTAACGATTTAGCAAGATTTGCTTGTTCCTTTAGAGAATATCCTAGAAGAGTGTATTCTCAAAAATTTAATAATTCAAGAATTCTTTCAAGCAGTTTAACTCTTTCAAATACTTTGTTGATTTTTTATTCTCAAATGCCAAAACTTGGTAGATATATCTCATATCAGGTTACTGCAGGAAAAGAAATTTGTGATGTTGTGGAATCTACAAAAAATATTTCAAATTATGCTCCTATCATTCACATGGAATCTAGTATTTCTTCTCTAACACAATCCAAAAAAATCTCTGATCAATTTCATCCAATACAAGTAAAAGATTTGGGAAGTTTAGTCCGATTAACATATGATCCAGAATTACCTGATGAACAAAATCTTACTTTGTATGCATTACCATACAAAAATTCTTGGATTGTTGGATATCTTACTTCATTGGAAATGGATGAAATATACTATAATTTCAATTATGTTGAATTAAATTCAGAACCTATGAAATCTTTTATTAAATATCAAGGTAATCGTGGACTAGATCCAGAATTTTCTACTAATTTTGAACATGGGTATTCATATTTACCAATTATTAAAATTAAAAATAATTATTCCATTTTTGGATTTAAAGACTAACATTTTCTATTTTTCACTGTCTAATTATTCATTTCGTAACACAAATGAAATTTTGAATTCATATACAATTTCAAAATATTATGTTTGTTAATCTTTTTTATCTTTAATAGTTAGATATTTTGATTGTGCTTTCAAACTTGTTGCTAGTTCTTTAAAAATTTCATTTACACTGACATCCACTAGATTAATAGTTGCATTTTCTTTGACAATTTGTTTTTCAAATTTTTCCTTAATTGCAAATGATACTGATGACCAATGCAGAATTCCTTTCAATTGTTCTTCAACCGTAACATTGGTAGTAGGAAAATTTGCTGGTGAAAAAACAATTCCATTTGTCCATTGCATTGTAGGTATTGCCCCGCCTGATGATTTTGTATTAAATGCTATTTGTTTTACCCAATCATCAAATCTATATTCAATTACTTCATGAATAATCAATTTTTTCCATGGCTCTACAGAAATCTCCATCGAAAAGTATTGTTTTTTAAACCAATTATAATCTTATTTGAATCTAATCTATGTTGTAATTCTAGACATTTACTCAATAAATTATTTTTTTAAAAATACTACATGTTAAAATCATAGTTATTGTTATTTTTAATGAATTCAATCCCATGATTGATTCTTTATATGAAACCTGTAAAGATATTCAAAATTAGTGATGGATTAAGATGCTTTTCACATAATTCTCAATATTATGTAGTTTGAAATTATGTTTGTTCAAAAATTTTATTTCTCGAAAAAATCAATTTATGATTATTGCTCTAATTGAGATCGCTTATTTACAGGAAATACTCATTATTTTTTATTATGGACAAATGGGCTGACTTTTTAATTTCTGAAGTCAGTTATGATTCAGAACATCTGATCTCTGTTGCTATACGTCATCAAGATACTGAAAAAGGAATTACTAAAGGAAAACCCATAGATCGTTTAACAATAGCTTCTGACATTAAAAATGGGTTATTCTACATCACAATTTACAGTGGAAAAAATTCCTGGAAAAAAGGATACAAAATTAACGCTTTTTCAATTGCAGGTACTCCATATTTACGACTTGATAAAAACAAAGTAAAATTAGATAATCTTGGTGACTTACCGGAAGTATCAATCATCAAATCTAATTCTACCCAAGAACTAGAATCAAAACCAGAACCTACAACAGAACCAGAACCTACAACAGAACCAGAACCTACAACAGAACCAGAA
>JAOTUX010000121.1 GCA_029863665.1 Candidatus Nitrosopumilus sp. | reverse complement strand
ATTTGGATAAACCTTTTTTAAAAAAAATCCAATGCAATAATCATGAATACAGAGGCGATTCTAAAAGGAAATATTTTGCATGATATTACCCATTGGGGAATAAGAGCATCAATTGGAGCCATATTCATAGTACATAGTTTAAAGAAGTTTGAACCCAGTTGGCAAGAATGGCTAATCAGCATTGGCATTCCACCTGAAATGCAACTACCTATTGCACTAGCAGAATTCATTGGAGGCGTATTGTTGATAGCAGGTGTGCTAACTCGAATCACAGGTGCATTATTTGCAGTGATTTTGCTTGGAGCAATATTTCATATAAGATGGGAAAAAGGATTCTTTGTTTCTCAAGGAGGATGGGAATGGGATTTAGTAATGCTTGCAGCAGTTCTTGCAATTATTGTATCAGGTCCAGGAAGAGCTTCAATTTCACATCTTGTAAGAAAGATTCCTAGATTCTTACAATAATTATGGAATTTTTTTATTTAATTCTGTGATGAATTTTTTGATTTTAGGTTTTGGAATTACAGCACCACATGCCTTGTCATGACCGCCACCAGAGCCACCAAGTTCGGTTGCCAAAACATTAACAATTTTACCTAAATGGACTTTACAATTCTTAGAGCCTCTAACTGAAACAGCATAGATCCCATGATCAACTCTTTCTTTGTATGCAACACCAACATCTTTTCCAGATAACCCCATTACGAAATTAACTGCACCACTAGCACCAGCATCCAAAATTTCCATATGTCCAAGATTTTTCATAGTTTTCATTCCTTGTTTTACTTTGGCAATCATTTGAGATAATTTTTCTACCTGAATTTGAGCAAATTCAAAAGTGTTTGGTATATCATGAGGGAATTTAGAGTCTGCCAATTCTTCTACCAGATATAATAGATAGTCTGGTTCTTTTTGATGTCCAACAATATTGTATGTAAGTACTGTAGCACTAATTAACGCAAATTGTCGGTCATAAATCTGAAGTAATTTTGAGCCAATAGGTCTATCCTCCATGTAATCAGTAATAGCAGCACATGTTGCAACAAACGATGCGTGATCATCAAGTTTGGACTTGAATGCATTGTAAACTTGAACGGTAGTACATTCATTGATATCATGAATGACTTTAACTTTGATTTTTTCTAAGGATTTTACAACATTAGGATCAATATCATGATGATCAATATAAGTAACTGCAACTTTATTTTTTCTAAGAGATGTAAGAAGTTCGATGAATTCATCTTGAGTTTTTTTACTTAAGCCAAGATCACAGATGTATAACGATTTTAATTTTTCATCTTGAACCACTTGATGTAACGCATCCATTTGACCAGGATAATCAACAAGCATGGCATCACCGCCAAAGGCTTGACGAATTAATGCTGCAGAACTAATACCATCTGCATCTTCCTTATGAGAAATACAGATAACTTTTGTTCGTTGTGATTTGACAGTTTTCTTAGCTGTTGTTTTAGTTGTTTTCTTAGTTTTAGATATTGCCAATATAAAAGAAAAAATTACAATCCCTCATTTAAATGAAGAATGAAAAATCAAAATAGATTAAAAGTTTTTTTGGTTCTTTGATTAATCAATGTACTAGAATCTACATAGACATCATATAGTGACAACCCATCCATCTGAGTCCGATGATCAATCTCTTGAATTTTCTTTAATTCATCTGAAGATGCATTTAGTATCAAATCATCTAGTTTTTGCAAATGTTTACGCTCAGTAGGAGTCATTTAATTTTTGATTAAAAATATTCATTTATGACCAAAAGTTGGCATATTAGACTAATTACTAAATTTTACAGACAAGATTTTAGCGAAAATATAATAGAAGAATTACGGTAGGCTCAATATGGAGACCAAAAATATTGGCTTGAGAGGAATTGAGGTTGCAGATACCAAGATTTCAAATATTGATGGTGAAAAAGGCAAGTTAATTTATCGAGGATATGATATTTTAGATCTTACAAAAAACTCAACATTTGAAGAAACAGCATATTTACTGCTTTATGACAAATTGCCAACTAAATCACAATTAGAAGAATTTAACACAAAATTAGTTGAAGCAAGATACATTCCCAAACAGATGCAGAAGAATATGGGGAACTGGAGAAAGGACGCAGATCCCATGGACATGCTTCAGGCTTTTGTTGCCGCACTTGCAGGATATTATGATGAAGAGTTTTCAACAAAAGAAGCAAGTTATGATAGGGCAATTAATCTAATTGCAAAAGTCCCCACAATCATCGCAAGTTGGCACAGAATTAGAAATGGGTTAGATATTGTTGAAGTTAATCCATCACTGAGTCATGCTGCCAATTTTCTTTACATGATGTCAGGCGAAAAACCAGACATAGAAGTTGAAAAAATCTTTGACGTATGTTTAATTCTTCATGCAGATCATACTTTTAATGCATCAACATTCACGGCAAGACAAGTTGCATCAACAAGGGCACATATGTACTCAGCATCTAGTGCCGCAATCGGAGCATTAAGTGGAGAATTACATGGGGGAGCCAACACAGAAGTAATGAAAATGCTATTAGAGATTGGCGAAATAGAGAAAGTAGCATCATGGATTAAAGAAGAGATGAGTAAAGGTCAAAGAATAATGGGAATGGGTCATGCAGTATACAAAACATATGATCCACGAGCACAAGTTCTAAAGGAACTATCAAGAAAGCTAGCAGAAAAAACAAAGGAACCATGGTTTGATATGACAGAGAAAATTGAAACTACAACCATTTCTGAAATGAAAATGCAAAAAGGAAAAGACATATATCCAAATGTAGATTTGTACAGTGCATCAATTTACTATATGTTAAAAATTCCAGTTGATCTTAATACACCAATCTTTGCAATATCAAGAGTAGCAGGATGGTCAGCACATATTATTGAAGAGAAATTTGCAGAAGCCGCACCCAAACCAGCACTATATAGACCAAAAGCAGTCTATGTTGGAAAGTATTGCGGTCCACAGGGATGCGAATACAAAACACTTAACTTGAGAAAATAATCAATTTCTGGTGCTTAACCATTCTTTTGCTTTAGAATTTACATCGTGTTTGTAAAGCACTTCAAAAATCATGTCATAAAACGTAATGCCTTTTTTCTGGGCTTGATCATCAAGCCACTTTATTCCATCTGCTAATTCTGGATCATATTCAGAGAATTCAACTAATTCATCCACCATTTTAGAGAAAAATGCGTGTGATTCAAGCATAAATACACATTTCAATCTATGATCATAAGTAGGGTATTCAAAATATATAGACAAACAAGCCAACTATTACGGGGTTTTTGACAGCATTTAGTAGCATTAGTTTAGTCAGATAATAAAGAAAAGTCATTGTAAACAAAATTTCTCAAACACTAACAATAAAAAGATATGAAATAGAATAGGAATAATATTTTTTAACTGAAAAATATTTTTTAAAATTGTGGATTTATTTCAAAAAGTAAAAAAATGAAATTTAGAACATGGGTAATGATCTTTGTGCCATTAGTGATAATCTCATGGTTGTTGATATATTCTGCATGTTTATCTTTTTTTGGAGAAAAAACATGTAATGTTCCCATGTTGTTTTAACAAAATCATATTAAACATCTAGTTAACAGATAGAATATAGAACATGATTCAAAAGAAAGTTGTAAAAAATAAGATTGTAAAAACTTTGAATCAGAAATGGAGATGGATGTTTTGACAAATGAAACAACCTGTCTACATTTTACTTTTGTCCATAGTACAATGTGTAAATTCTGTGGCAGACTCCAATGTGATCTTTGTAGGAAAAAACATGAAGTAGAACATGTAGTAAATGGTGATAAAGAATTGTCACCAAAGAATATAGGATAGAAATAACACCTAAAACAATTTGTAGTTCAACAATATAAAGAAGTAATTTACATCTAGATTCAAGTGATTTATTTAGACAAAAGATCATTTTTTGGTTGATATTGCAACATATTTTTTATTCAGATGGAAATACAAAAAAAATTTCATGGGTTATCAAAACTAATGATATAATAGTTAATCAAGACAGAATTCATGCAGAAATGTATAAAGACAAAGTAACAAACATACAGTCAAAATACATTGCATTACATGTAGGATTATTTTGGGGAATAGGAGTTTTTATTATAAAAAATGAAGATAGCATCAAAATAAAATTAGATGAAAAAGTAATGTACAATCATTTTACAGTCAATTCAAAAATCGAAGATGAGTTAATTCAAAAAAGAATACAATTCATCAGACAATTGGTAAAACAAAGAAAATTAAAAATAGATTTTGAAATTATTGATAAAAGTAATAATTTAGCCAGTAATACAGAAGATTAGAAAAAATTGAAAGACAATAGTGAAAGAGGTATTTATGCAAAATCAAAGAAATGAACATAATAAAGATAATTGGATTTATTTAGTTATCAGAGTAGGATGAAATCATCATGGTAGGCATAGACAAGGCTGCAATTGTATTTAGCATGGCAATTACAATTATCGGAGTAGGAATTGCATTCGCAGGTGCAATTGGAGATAGTTCTATGGTAATTTCGACTTCTCCAAGAATTTCCACATCAACAGTTTCAACTGAGGCCTTAGAATCAAGAGTAGAAACAGATACCTTTGCAGATTTAGCACAAAAATTAAGAGAAGAAAATGAAAAGAA
>JAOTUX010000120.1 GCA_029863665.1 Candidatus Nitrosopumilus sp. | reverse complement strand
ATGAAAAGTTAAATACTGTTTGATGAAAATTTGCATGTGCCTACTGCATATGTTCTATTAAATTCTGATTTAGGATCAGATGAATCAATCATTAATGAAGTCAAACAAATTCTTGTAGATGAGGATATAGCCTATGAGGTTCAGGGAGTTTATGGCGTATATGATATTGTCCTGAAACTATCCTCAGATGATGCTGAAAAACTACGTGCAATCATTACTAACAAAGTCAGAAAAATCAACAAAGTTCAATCAACGCTTACTATGATGGTAATAGAAGAACAAGAAAATCTATAATTTCTTTATTGCATCAATTACCTGAAGCATTTCTGATTCAGTGTTAAAAAAGTGAGGGGAAGCTCGTACAATCTTCTTTTCCATTATTTCTCTTACAGCTAAAACGATATTTTGTTTCTCAAGCTTGTTTACTATTTCTTGTGAATCAAGTCCTTCAATGTTAAAAGATACAATACTAGTTCTATTTTTTGGATCTTCTGGCCCATACAAAATCATATTTGGAATTTTTGATAATTCTTCTCTGAAAAGATTTGACAAGTATTGGTTTTTCTCACGAATATTTTTCATGCCAAAATTTAGTAAGTAATTGGCAGATGATTCCAATCCTACTATTCCAACATAATTTCTAAAACCAGTTTGAAATTTATCTGGTAGTTCTTTGAAAGCAAGACTCGTTTCATCATAGATAATTGCTGATTCACCACCAATAGTAGTTGGTTCTAGTAGTTCACTTGATTTTCTATTACAATAGAATAAGCCCGTACCCATTGGACCACAAAGCCATTTGGAGCCATTAAATGACATAAAATTACATTTAATCTTAGATACGTCAATATCATCAATACATCCTATAGTTTGTGCACTGTCAATAAAAAACGGAATTTTATCTTGAAGGATTTTTCCAATTTCTTCTACTGGTAGTATTGCACCAGTATTATAGAGAGCATGGCTTAGAGATACTAATTTTGTATTATTATCAATGTAAGATTCTAAATCATTTAATTTGAAAAAACCATTTTTATCTATTGGGAGATTTTTTATTGAAACTTTTTCTTTTAGCTTAATCCAAGGGTAAAAGTTTGAATGATGTTCATGTGCCATTCCACGAATTATAATGTTGGAATTATCTATAAAAGAGAGACCGTTAGATACAATGTTAATTCCATCAGTTGTACTTTGAGTAAGAACAATTTCATCAGGTTGGCAGGAAATAATTTTTGCAATTATTTTTCTTGTATTTTGTAGTTTTTCAATAACAAATGGTTCGGAATCCTTGGAATCAGGTCCCATTGAGTTATATGAAATTAGGAATTCTCTCATGGCCTCAATACTTTGAGAAGGCATTAGAGAAACTGATGCGTTGTTTAGATAGATTTTATCAGAATTAGGAAAATCATCTGAAATGTCTTTTGAAGCTAAATTCATTATTATATCTGTAAGACGCTAATATGATGTTGGATAAAAGTTCTGAGCAAATTTTGAATAATAATTTAACGTATATTCAAAAAGAATTTGAACAGAACATACCAAGTATAGTATTATGCTCTGAGTCTTTTCACAAAATAGAGTTCCTTAATAGATTAATTAATTCTGTCAAAGATCCAATTATTTTCATAGATATGGATTTGCTTTATACTGGATATGTTGAATCTGGCATGATTCAAAAAAAAAATAATGTTACAATTTTTCATCCAAATAAGACAAATTGGAAAGAAAAGCTACGTGAGATCATAATCAGAATATCAAAAGAAAAATCTCTAGTTGTAATTGATTCGTTTAATGGGGTTTACAATATGTTTGATGATCTTGAATTCACTAGATTTGTTAATTCATGTATCATGTTACTTGCATCTATCGGAAAACAGACAAGATGTACTGTTGTTGTGACTACAATTGCAAGAAAAAAAGAAAATGATAGTTGGGTATTATCACCAGGAGGAAAGCAGATCATTAAATCAGGAAAAACAGGAGTTTATTTTCTAAAAAAAATTGAAAATGATCTAGTAATTAACACAATTAAAAAACCAGATCTAAACTCAAAAATATTCACTATAACCCAAGAGAGCAATTAGACTGAATTTGATGCGATCAGATTTGAAACGCCGTTATAAAATTTGAAACGCCGTTATAACGCCATATTTTTAAGTAAATTATATTAAGACCGGATTAAGAATTAATTTCGTTATGCCAGTAGGAATTATTCCAGACATCAGCGAACAAATGTGTATCGGATGTGCACTATGTGTAGAAATCTGTACCACATTAGGACCAGATGTCCTTAGAGTAAAACCAGTTGAAGGCTGGAAGAGAGGTAAAGCATTTGTTTTCTACCCAGAAAGATGTATTTCTGATGGTGCATGCATTGGTGTATGCCCAACAAAAGCAATCTTTTGGATGAGACCAATGGACTTTACTGTTGGACAACCAGTTCCACTCTACAAGAACTCAGTCTTCGTAAAAGGTTGGACAGAATTAATCGATTAGATTAGTTCAATCATTTTTTAATTTCTTTTTATTATTTTAGATTTTAACAGCACCAGGTTTGCTTTGTGGAATATTTGGTTTTTTCTTTAACCACAAAAATGCACCAATAAACAAAACAGCTGGAACTAGAATTATGAATATCATTAATTCGTAATAAGTTGTGAGTCTTTGAGCAGGTTTTGTATGATAAGCTTCATGAGTAGTTTTTTCCGGATTATCATAAACTGCGGTAGTAAAATCAACAGACCTTTGTTCTTTGTTTTTAACATTTCCAAATACAGTAACACTTTCTTCAGCTAATAATGAAGGCGTTTGAATTCCTTCTATCCTAACTATGATTGAACCGGAATCACTAAAAACAAAATTTCTATAATCACCACCAATCTGACTCAGTCCTTTATCTCGAAAAATTTCTTGTCCATTCTGAAATATTATAAAATCATATTTCATTTCTGCAAGATTAGAGTTTGATCTAGGATCGTAGAATTGGTATACAAATTGAATTTTTTCATGAGTCTTGATAACAGGAGGATCCCATGATAAATTAACTTCTATATTTCTATCTGGAGTATATTGTAAAAGTGGAAATTTTAATTTTTTACCTGTTGCATCATGTGGAAAATCTGGAATTGCTTTTTCAATAATTACAATACCTTCCATCCAAGGATGAATTGTACAGTAATATGAGAAAGTTCCAGATTCTTCAAATATGTAAGACCATGATTCGCCTGGCATGAATCTACCACTATCAAATATTCCATCAGGGATTCCAAAATCTTTGTTATCCATCCATCCAAATCGTCCTGCACTATCTCCACTGGTTACAGTGTGGGCTTCTCGGTCATCATTGTACCAAGTAATAGTATCGCCAATGGTAACAAACATCTGAGGAGGATCATACCATACTTCTGCAGGTGTATTTAATTCAGGATTGTATGCTCCAAATGGAATATCAATGATATATTCTTCAGCATAAACAAAAGGAGTTAAGGTTAAAATTATCAATAATGATGAGAGAGCTAGAAATTTCATATGATTAAGTAGTAATTAGTTAATAAAAAACTGGAGGTTATTTTCATTAGTGAAAGTAATTATCAGTTCATAGAATGACTACAGGTATAATATACTCAAATATTAGAAGACTTGATATTCATATAAGATAAACATAGAATAAAAATGTCGATCTCATTTAATCTTAGTAAAAAACTCATTGTATTGGTAATGATCGTATCAGTTGTTGCCCTTTCAATTATAGGATTTCTAAGTTTTAATTATGCTGATCAAATTCTAAAACAGAAAGCAGGGGATCAACTTCTTGGGGAATCAGTAGTAAGAGGAGATACCCTAAGACTGCTTTTTGAATCAAGAATTGAACAAAATAATATTCTTGCAAACGATCCAATGATTCAATTTTTGATTTCACAAATGAACAAGGTTTCTCAAGATGAATTAAAAGAAAGCAAAGAAAATAATCGTAGAGACTTTTTAATTCAAGTTCAAGCATTTCAAGAATTAATTGGATTTTCTATAGGATTTGAAGATGTGAAAATAATCGGTGCTAATGGAAAAGTTTTCTATTCTCTTGGTGAAACAAAAAATGAAAGTTATATTGAGAATCCCTTATTCAAGAGAGGATTAAAAGAATCTTTTATTGAATTTGAACCTAGTGATGGTGGTAAAAAAATGATTGTCATCTCACCGGTTTTTGCCGATGACAGTAAAAAGGGAGATGAACCAATTGGAGTAATAATCTCAAGAATGAGAACAGCAGCAATAGACAATATTTTAGTAAATAGAAGCGGACTAGGTGAAACTGGAGAAGTGTATATTGTAAATGAACAATTTTTGATGTTGTCTGAATCTAGATTTTTTGAAAATGCAGTTTACCAACAGAAAGTAGATACTTTAGGTGTCCAAAAATGTTTCAATGAGGGAGAAGAACATTTAGGATTTTATCCAGATTATAGGGATATCCCAATTTACGGATCTTCTTATTGTGCAGACGATTTGGGAATTGTTTTACTTGCAGAAATTGATCAGGCAGAAGTAGAAAAACCAATAAACATTCTACAAGATAGAATACTTCAGACAGGAATAGTAATTACCATAGGAATGGGGATTACGGCATTTGTAATTTCAAAATCATTTTCAAGACCTCTTATCAAATTAAAAAATGCAGCAAAT
>JAOTUX010000006.1 GCA_029863665.1 Candidatus Nitrosopumilus sp. | reverse complement strand
TCTATAGATCATTTTTAGGAAACATATATCAAATTTACAGGACTGTCAATAGTTAAGGAGTTCAAATTAAAGTGGGAGCACAACATGTTGGGGGTTATAGTTAGGAGGTTTAAAATCAGACCCACGTGGAATTAAAAAGAATTTTACAGGTGTAAAAATAAGATGCCCTCCAAGTACCAATTTACTGTAAAATAATTTCAAATAATATTCTTGAGAGGAATTATCATCTGGGTTCAAATTCATAATAGAAATTAATCTATCAAGGTTCCATTTTGTACATATGTTCTAAATAAATAAAATTTATGAAATCATTTTTGTAAACAATGCAGAATCCATCTCATCAAGATATTCCTCATACATATTCAAATTAACAAATGATTCTAGAATATGAAAATGTCCTCGGGAAATTAATTGCCCTAATCCAATATTTCTCTGAATTGGCCTCATTTTATTGAGATTTTTTACCTTGTCATGATCCAAATTGATGATGATTAATTTCTCTTCTTTGTAAGCAACTATTGCAGGTTTGTCTTTTCCTAATTTTTCAAAATCATAGATTATTCCATAAGCACTTCTCAAAGGTTTTTCAGAACCTTTTAGAATTTTATTATGTCTTGGTTTTCTCTCTTCTTTAGAATCATGTTTTTCTTTGGATTCTTCATGTTCAGATGAATTATCTCTGGCTACAATTCCTTCCATTTTCAGATCAGTTGGTTTTGATGTCTTTGTAACGGGCATAATATTTTCAGGCATTATTTCTCTATCTTTTAGAATCTGTTCAAACATTTTCATGAGGTCACTGACACTTTTTTTCAAATCTTTAGGAGAATCTTCGTTTTTTGCAGGAATGTTTTGCAAAATATATTTTTTAATCATAGGGAAAAAAGTTCGTGATTCTTGCGATTCTGTAAAATTACTTCTATCCAGTGTTGGGATTAACCAATTCACATTGAAATATCCTTTTGCAGGATGAGTAGGAGCGGGATTCACTTCTCTTACCTTTACTCCTCTAAACAATGCATCAATCTTTGCAGTTTTAGATGGAATCAAATTACAAATGATATCCCCATGTAAGGTGCTAATTATCCCAAGAGTTCCAGAAAAAGGTGCAGGGTTTACCTTTTCGCCATTGACAAAAATTTTCACTGGGTGATCTTTGCTTGCAATAGGTAAAATCAAACCATAGAGATTTTCTTTGATGTATGGAATTAGTTCTTCTTTTGTAACTAGATTTTTTAATCCTCTAATTGTAATTTGTGTTCCTCTATGAGATAATACTTCATCAATATTTTCTCTAGGATAAACTTCAAAATCATCATTTGCAAAATTTGCAACAGAGTACGCTGCAGTATGTCCAGTACGGGTTTCAACATCCATGTTTTCTCCTAACATGAAAAAACTTAGTTTTCCCAAACCTTTTCTACCAATTGGATTTCTTTTGAATTTTGGAGTATGCTCAATTTCTGATTTGTGCTGATCAGCTACGCCCCAAAACAATTCAAAATTAGATATTCCACTTCCCCAATCTTCAATTCTTAGAAATTCTGAAGTAATTGTAATTTCAATTCTATCGGCATCTGCATCCCAACCATTACAGATGTATTCTCGTACTGCATCAAGGGCTTTGGGATATTTTGATACTTCTTGAATTATTGATGAATTGATCACAATTTTGCCCTTGTATGGCTGATTGTTTGCCATTTTACTCAATTTCTTGCCTCCTTGAGACCAGAGATGTGACTTCGGCGCATGAATAGAGTAAGCAAATTTCTAATATTAGATTAGCGTGAGTACTATTGACGCTGATGTCTAACCGAGAAATTCCACCAGAACTCAAACAATCTCTTAAAAAATCAGGATTCAGTTTTGAAGAACCTCCCCCATATGTTGCATCATTATTACAATTGCCCTCATTTTTTCGATATTTTGATAGAAGATATGGAAAACCAGATCTTGAGAATCCAAAAAAGAAAAATGGTCAATATGCCCTAAGACTGATTCTCAGATATCTTGCAGAACATAGGGGTTCAACATGTGAAGAAATTGCCCAATTTGAATATGATAAGGATATCTCAACTAAACGAAAACTAAAATCAATCACTGATGATATTAGAAAATTTGTAAATCAAAATCTAATTTCATCTCAATTGGTTCTATTAGATAAACCAAAGAAAAAATACAATAAACAAGTAAAGACTTTCTCTCTTTCTCCAATAGGGATATTGTATTGTTTGTATCTTTTTGGAAACTTTAGAACTCCTGATGAATCATGGGGGACATTTTATGTTCAAGATGAATTAGAAAGTGATATTCTCAAAAATATTTCAAAAGAATATGCATTTATGCTACCCAAAGTTTTTGGAAGATTTCAATTGTTTGAGAAAATATTTGGAGGGAATTTTCTTTCTGTAGTAATTGATCCATTAATTGCAATTTATAATACTGAAATTGAAAATATCCCTGCTAGCCAATTTTTGCTAAAAAATTATGTTTTAAGTACATTTGATTTTATCAACGGTAAAAGATTCCGAGGACCACATCAATTAATTTTAGAACAAATTTCATTAATTTTTTACATTAATCTTGAAGAAAGTATACAACATTATTTGTGGTCTAAAGAAGGTGACAAAGATTTCAAAAAGACACAAGATATGACTTCAGAAAAAGCAAATTTATTCTATAAAGAAAAAAACAAGAAATCAGGCGACAGATATCGTCAAGAATTAAAAGATACCAAGATTCTGTGGAACAAAATAATGAATGAAGATAAAGAACTCAAAAAATGGTATAGTGAGTTTCTCAGAGAAGTTGTTGCAGTTAAAAAGAATGAGCAGTATGTTGTATCTCAATATCGTAAAGATGTATTTGTTGTACCAAATTTTAAAAATCATACCTAATTACATTCTAATCTATTAAGATTCAATTTTTGAGATTTGATTATTATCTATAATGATCAAAACATACTCAATGCCTACAATTTCAGCCAACGTTACAAAAAAAGAACTGAACGTGATTAGAAAATGTCTAATTTTAGAAGATGTTTTTAGAAATTTTTATGGGATACATAAGATTATTCTTTTCATATTGAAATCCCTAATGGAATGTCTGGAGAGAATGAAGATAAAATTATTTTAGATATTCATAATATTATTCGCCGGATTTTGGGTCTAAAGGAACAAAATACTCTTTAAAAATCCGGTTTTTATGATCTAGTTTTTATCTCTGTATCCTCATAACCCCATATTGACCGAAAATCCTCCATATGTCAATAATTATGGGCAACTCCAAACTATATTTGACGCGATTAAAGTTGCAAAGACTCCTCCTAAATTCACTCAGGATTTCATTTATTCTGTTTTAGGATTGAAAACAAAAGCTTATCGTTCAATGTTGCCATTTTTCAAACGGTTGGGATTTACTGATCAAGGAAGTGTTCCAACTGAAAATTATAAGCAATATCGAGGGACTAATGACAAAATTGTTATGGCGAATTGTATTAGAAACGCATATCCTACTATTTTCCAATCAAACGAGTTTGCATACAAATTAAATAAATCTGAATTAACACGAACAGTCAAAACAGCAACTGGTCTTTCTGAAGATGATCAAATTCTTAAAAGTATTGTAAACTCATTTCTTGAACTTTGTAAACTTGCCGATTTTGAAGGGGAAAAAATTGAAGAAGAAGAAGAAGAAGAAGAAGACATTAAAGAAAAAGTAGAGTCTTATTCGAAATTAGGAATCTCTTATAACATAAATCTAAATCTCCCTCCAACAACTGAAATAGAAGTTTTTAATGCTATTTTCAAAAGTTTGAAGGAGAATCTTCTACGTGAATAAATCTTCTATTTCTGATAAAGTTGAATTCTTTGGAATGAAAAACCTCATACTTGAAACTGAACTTCTAAAATTAGAGAAAAACGGTTTAGAAATAGGCCATGCTGATACTATCAAGAAAGAAGAAGTTGTAGATCCTGAATTATTTGAAATCGATATAAGAAAAAGTGCTAAAAAAATGGCTGATTATTATGTTCTATACTATTGTCTTGAAAATACTATTAGGAGGATGATCAAAGACACTCTTTTTGAAAAACATGGTGCAAATTGGTGGGACACTCAAGTTCCAGAAGATGTAAAAAATTCTGTAAAAGAAATACAGAATAAAGAGCAAAATTCTGTAATGTCTGTTAGGGCAATTGACGATCCCCTTGCTTACACTACATTAGGGGAATTAATTCCGATTTTGGAAAAAAATTGGAGTAGTTTCTCAGATCTATTGAGAAGTAAAAAGGGAGTAAATCAAACTTTATCCCAACTAAATCAAACTAGATCTGTAATTGCACATAGTGTAGAGTTAAATGATGATGAAATTTCGAGAATGAAACTTCTCATAAAAGATTGGCAAAGACAGCAATCATAATAAAACTATTAAATTATGACGAATCCTTTTTTGAACTCATAAGCAATCAGTCAGTCGAATTAATTTTGATATCAGTTTAAATTCTAAGATTTTTTTACAATTAATTCTCTCGTAGAGATTGGATAAATTGGTTTAATGCCATAACTCGTAATTATTTTATTAAAAACATATTCAAATCAGAACAATTCTATTGAATTTTTAAAAGAATTTTCTCATAAATTTTAGGGGTTTTACCATCAGACAAATTCTTCTGTATATACCATAATGTTGATTTGTTGATTCCCAATTCTTTTCTCTCTTCGGAAGTCATGTTCAAAATCTTTTCTCTCAATTCTAAATTATCATTTCTATTCAATTTTATTTTAGGAATGATAAAATCAAATTCTTTTTTCTTATCTACAATGAAATTTGTTAATTGTTGCAAGTTATCTTGCAAGATAACCTGATATGAATAGTTCTTTCCATTCTTGTAATTATATTTAGCATTAAAGTTTGAATTTATCTTCTCAATGAGCAATTTAGCAACATCTTCACCCAACCTAGTATGATAATTTTCAGTAATGATAAAGTCAGATTTTTTGATTTTCTTTTCTTCCAACAATTGAATTACTGATACATCTATTAGCCATCTAAACAACTCCTGAATGTCATAGACTAACGGTGTCCTGCTCTGGTTAATCTCGTGCAAGAATCCAATTGAATAATCCAATCCTATTCTGTTGATTGCTTTTCTAATTTCAGATTCCAGTATGGCATAACCATAATTCAACAGTGCGTTGATCTCATCTGATGCATTATAGTTTCTAGAATTTATTTTATTTTTTCTTCCTGTAAAATTAAACTCTGAATACAATTGATTGAATATTGCAGTCAGATTGTCATGGTAAATTCCAGCAATCCTACCCTCATACGTCATTAGTTGCTTAATTGATTTTGAAATGGCCTGCTTCTCACTGTTTTTCATTATTCCCAACAAGAACAAATCTTCCTTTTCAACAGATTTTCTAATCTTGACAAAATCTACAGATTCATAATATTTTGATAGTTCCTCCAATAAATTCAAGGATTGTTCCACCTTGGCCTGTACTATCTTCAGGGCAATCTCGAATCTATCCGCATCATCAAGATACTTTTGGTACTGTTTTATGCGTAATTTGCCTGATTTTGGCTGCTCAGACATCACATTTGCCAATAATTGGCCATTCCAGTTTAGTAAAGTCAGATTGATGTTGTGTTTAGATAACCATCTCATTGCCTCAAAGGTGATGTTGCCAGTATGGCCGTCAATTATTATTCCGTCATGTGAAATCTTGTGAGGGAAAAATTCCAGTCTCGTACCTTTGAGTTTGTTTGTGATGATCAGTTTTCTTTTATCCACGTTGATTGATGTTCCAAAACCTGTGATCAATAACGGATTCAAAGTACAATCAATGTAATTTTATGATACAATAACTTTGTGCATGATTTGTTTGAAACTAGTCTGTTGAACTGCTGCCCAAAATAATTCCAATTATGTTCATGGCATCTGCTCCTTCTGCCATCTTTGCAATCTTTCTCAGAAATTCAGTATTCACCATCAGCAAAATCATGGGCATTGATGAGAATATCATCTTCACCATTCCATCTTTGTCCAGTCCATCAAGATTATTTTCATTGTTCTTTATTGTTATTTTACTTGCAAAGACATCTCCAAAGTTTTTCATCAGTATCTCTGAGAACTGCTCCCACTGTGTTTCAAATTGCTCGAGTTCTTTTACTGTGATTTGGTTTGACATTGCATCCAATTGTGCTGATGCCTCTTTGTCTTTTGCAGTCTCGTGTTTCATTGACCACAGAAGCAATGAGATTGCTCCGACCAATGACGCAATGAATTTCAAAGAATCAATGTTATGCATTCGCTTTTCCTGGGTCTGGATCATTTTTGTTATCTCGCCATGCAACAGTCTGACAAATTTTGCATTTTTTAGAAAATATTCCAAAAGTTCAATCTCCTTTTCGTCAAGGGTTTCATTTTTTTCCTCGTAAAGGAATGTTGCAATCTCCTGTGTCAGTTTGGAATAGATTGGATGGTATGACGTTCCCTTTTTTTCCAGATACCCGTAGTCAACTAGCTTGTCTCTTGCGGGATACAGCTTGCTTACATCAGGGAATGTCTCAACATTTTTGATGGTCTTTGCAATCTCATATGGCTTGTCTGGCTTTACAAAGCACAGGATAAAGAACTCAGATGTGAGTCCGGAGCGCAAAAGGCTCTTTTGCATGTCCTTATTGTCTGAATTTTGGTCTTTTTGAGTCATTTTTTCATCCACTATATGCCTATTTTACAGATCATGGCATATATGCCTAAAAATTTAGTGCATCTTTGGACAAATATCACTTTTCACTTCTATTAAGTGATGAAGATGTATAATCCAAAAACAGTTGTTGTTTGCATAACCTGTTCATACCAGTGGACATACACCAAGGGCACACCGAATTACAGAATCAGGTGTCCCAAGTGTCATTCCTCACAGAATGATTTGAATCGAAAGATTTTCGGCAAATGGAGGCCCTCACTATGACGGCCCTGCCATTACACAAAAGACCTTGGAGGAAACTATCTCCAAGGCAAAAGTTATTGCGTGAAAAGTCACTTGCAGTGATTAGTGAACTGCGCAACAGCAAAACCAAGACGCTGCCACAAGCAGCAAACGATAACAACATCACTGCAAAGAATGTCATAAAGCATACAAACGGTTTCAAGAAAGTAAATGGCAAACCAGTTGTAAAGAGATGGGACAGAATCAAAAGAGTGATGAGAATCAACACTGACAAAAAGGAAAAGAGTGTTGAGATAAAAGATTCAAGAACCGCATCAGTTGTCGGACGATACCACAATGCAGTTAAGCAATTCCTAAACACTGGAGACAAATCTAAACTATCCAAGTTTAGAAACAAGAAGGTAAAGGACAGCAAGGGAAAGTTACATCGACTGGAGACAAACCCTGATGAGATAATCAGAATCAATCAGAGAATCGAAGAGCCAGAATACTATGAGGTGTACAATACAAAATGACCAATACTGAAACATCTGTGGTAAACAAGGTAACTAGTTTGCAGACATTGCTTGGGTTTTGCATTGGCAAACTCAGAGACGATACTCTTGATACGATTGACGAGATTGAGGGATGGGTAAACGAGATTGTATGCAAACCAAAAAACAAGTCAATGCAGGAAAAGAAGAACAGATGCGAGGTTTGCAACTCCAAGGAGGAGTCATACAATTTAGAATTGCATCACGTTGCAGGACGAAAACATGACTATCGTACAATCACAGTAGACAAGAAATGCCATTACGAACTAAGTGAATCTCAAAAGACCTGGGATGGCAGATGGCTCCAAAAGGACCAGCCAGAGAATGTCCGCCTTGGGTTCCTACTCATGGGGATACATGACGTATTGGTGCTCAAGGGCAGAAACACCCGAAATACTGCATACGAGGAATTGGCAAAGAAACTACGTCAGAGAATCTACCAGACACTAAACATGGAGGAATACGCATGAAACTGGGCAAAATAGGCGTAATCAATGCACCTCAGCCAGAGCCAATCAGTATTCGATGCTACACTGGAAACTACAGAGTAGGAGGATATTCTCCCCACAATCAAAATGCCAACAATGGAATGGTGTTGATTCTTACCTCTGAAACAACTTTAGACCAACAGCAATCCTTGACCTTTAGTTCTTGCGCTGTTTGGATTAATGGTTCATTGTACAAGATTTGTCTATTCCATAATGAATTAGACGAGAAGAAAGTTGATATGATAAGACAAGTTGCAGAAACTCTACAAAAAGAAAAGAATTGCATTGTAACCGTATCATCCAAAGATGAATTTGTTACAAGTGTCTTCTATCCGTATGTCTATGAGGCAAGGGCAAAGTGCGTATCATTTGACTTGCCATACGAGTTGAGCAGACTGGCAGCATCATGGGGAACTGCAAGAAAGATACAGGATGCGTTCTCGATAAAACTAGTTGATGACAACCCTCGTCTCCCTGCAATCAAGATAAAGAGTATCAACAGTGATGCGGCATTTATTCAGTTTGCAACTCCGCTAAGGACAAAGAGTGAGAAGAAGCAAATTCCAACTCACAAGGTGTATCGTGGATACTTTGTTGATTTGAAGACACTCGGTTACGCAATGAGTAACAAATCTTTTGACGGAATGGATGAGGTTGCAAAGACATTTGGTGTTAATACAAACTTGCAAAACAGGAAAGGGATTACAAAAGATGCAATCAGAAACAATGTAGAAAAAACACTTACAGTGTACAATCTTTACTGCAAGATTATTTCTGTGTTGGAAAATACATTCTTGGTAAAACCAAATGATTCAAACAAGTTGTATTCGCCTGCATCAATTGGAAAACTCTACTTGGAGAAATTAAACATCAAACCACTCTTGGAGAAAAATCAAGACTTTTCAAAAAATATTGTGGGAAACTTGATGACTGCATTTTATGCAGGACGAGTAGAAACCAGAATCAGAAAGACACCAGTTCCAGTTACATATCTTGACTGCACCAGCACCTATCCTACCTTGTTTTCATTGATGGACATGTACTCGTTTTTGAGTGCAGAGAAAATAGAACATTCTGTCACTACAGAGAAGACTCAGAAATTCCTTGCTGGGATAACTCTACAGGATATTTCTCAAAAAGATACGTGGAGGAATCTTACTACAATATGCAAGGTAGTACCCGACGGTTCCATGATTGTGCCTGTTCGCTGTTCATATGGCTCCAAAAAGACCCAGAACATAGGCGTAAACTATCTCAAAAGCACTGATGGAACAAGTCCATGGTATACTGTATCTGATTTGATAGCCTCAAAATTGCTTACAGGCCACACCCCTACAATTGAAAAGGTAATCACGTTTTCTCCATTAGGAATACAGCAAAACATACCTGATGAAAAAATAGAAATTTTCAAGGGAGTGACAGTCAATCCAAGAAAGGAGAATTTCATTGAGCAACTAATCGAGAAGAAATTGGAGATGAAGCAATGTACCGTAGATTCTGAAATTGAGAAGACGATTCAAAACACGATAAAGATAATTGCAAACACCGCATCATATGGCATTCATATTCAGGTGAATACTGAATCTGAAAAGCAAAATGAACCAGTAACAGTCTATGGGATTGATGAATCATTTTCAGTAGATCCTAACACAACATCAAGAAAAGAAATACCAGCAAAGCATTTCAATCCGATACTAGGAGTGTTCTTGCCTGCAGCAGCCAGATTGGTTTTGGCAGCGGCTGAAAGTATTGTTACATCGCACAGAGATGGATACGTTGCATACATGGACACAGATAGTATAATGGTCTCACCAAAACATGCAAGTGAGATTCAGGGATTTTTCCAGAAACTTAACCCATATGAAAATGATGATGTGCAGGTTTTCAAGATTGAAAAATCAGATGACGGAAAACTATTGGATAATGTATTGTTCTTTGGTGTATCATCTAAACGCTATGTTTTGTTTGAATATGATGATGCAAAAGACAAGTTCAATATTCACAAGTTTACATCTCATGGCTTGGCTCATCTATTGGACGTTGATGCAGAGAAATGGTGGCAAGACATACTTGCAATGCATTATTCCCCAGAGAATAAACAAGAGATACTTGACAATTATGATTCCAAGTATGCAGTATCCAAGATGAGCATCACGACACCAAACGTGTTGAAAAGATTCTCTAATCTTAGACCGTTCAACAAGATACTTGTCGGTGCGGGTTGCAAGACAGATGAAAACGGAAATGTAGTAATTCCAACCTTGCCGTACCTTGATGCAAAGAACAGAGAATGTATCCAGTACATGCCGTTTACAAACTATACCACTGGAGAAAAATTCCCAGACTCTGCAGATACCATTCCCTACTGGAAGCCATTGAGTGAAACGCTGGATGACTATGCCGACCACAGGGAGGCAAAGTCGGGTGGTGATGTTGGCTTGTTGCCCAGATTACGCATGAAAATAGACAAAAATCAGATAAAATATGTCGGAAAGGAGGTGGCAAATCTTGATGTATCTAATGTTCTAGGAGTCACTCAGAATGAGAGTTGCACGGTCTATGATAATTTGGAGGAGAAGATACTGGATATTAGACCAAGAGATTCCCACAAGTTTGGAATATCCAGAAGCAATCTAATCTCGTTGCAGAAGAAGATTAGAGAAAACGGAGTATTAAAACTCCACAAAAAGACAATCGAGAAAATCATTGCTGGCAGCATCATGGCCAGAGGAGGTGATGCAATATGATGGAGGAAGATAAAGTTGTTGAAATTGTATCTGAAAGTAGTGATGATTCTGTAATAGAAGTTACTGCAAAAAAACCTCGCAGCAGAGAAAGGGGACCTGACAAGAAACCTAGAACATACCGTGCAAACAGCATGAATAATTTTGTGCAGTTCAAAGATAGACCTGAGGAATTTAAGAAATATCTCAAAGACGTGAAAGGAGTTGACATTACTGGAAACTCTGGAATCGTAAAGGCCTTCTTGATTTTTGGCGGGGTGATGATTGCACTCTTTGGTGGATTGTGGTTGTACAATCACTACAAAAATGGAAACGACAACAGCACAGAAAACAGGTAATGAAATTGGAAAGGCAGTTCTAACGGACTGTTCTTCTGATATCTTTTATCAATTCGGTAGAATGAACTATCAATTCGGTAACAGCAATTATCAATTCGGTATCAGTTCGGCTGAAGAAATTGTCTTTTCGGTGTCAATTCGGAGACAGTAACTATCAATTCGGTAAAATGTCCCGAGAGTTTCCGAGAGTATGATCTATTATTCATATCAATTCGGTATCAATTCGGGAATTTTGTCGAAACTGTCGATAGAAAGTCTGATCGATAATATTTACCAATTCGGCATCATGCCATATTTTTGGTGATGAAATAAAAAATAAAAAGCAATGATGGGATTGTATTACTCAATATTGATTTTGGTGGCCTTTGGTTGCGGTGTTGGATTTTCCTTTGGAATCTCTACAGTCAGAATCCCATTGGTGAGTTTAGCCTTGACATCTGATGGCTTTACCCTCTCAGGAAGACTCATTCTTCGATGGATCGATATCTCACTGTGCTCTTTTCTGACGTATTTCTTCTTCTTTTCTTCTTCGGATTCCTTGTGTTCGGCTGAGATGTCAATATAGTCATCACCGACATTGAGGTTGATCTCCTCTTTCTTTATTCTGGGCATGTCTGCAGTAACTACAAACTTGTCTCCTTCATCTACCAAATCACATGCTGTTGTGACGTCAAACAGGTGAAGGGGTTTTGCTGCAAATGCATGCTCAAAATCCCGCTTAAAGTTGTCAAAAACTTTGTCTAGTTCGCCAAATCCTGAACGCCAAAACGGGACAACACCATTCTTTTCTTTGTCATTATTTTCATTACTCATGGAGGCGATATACAAAAAATAGATTTGTACTTTCTGCAGATTATCAATTATGGTTTTGTCATGATTCTTTAAAAGAATACCATCTTTTGATTAATGAATTATTTGGGAATGCAGAAATTACACTTGATCTAACTGCTAAAATCTTAAACTAGAATATTTTTTCTAAATTGACTTCCACTTTGGTCATGTGTAAATATAATTGCGATGAATGATTACCATATTTGATTATTTGAGATGTGTTAAGTAGTGAACATGTGAAAAAGTAAAAAAGATGCAACCCTATGATGTCAAAAAGATACTGGTTCCACTTGACGGCTCACAAAACTCCTTTAGGGGATTAGAAAAGGCAATTTATTTTGCAAGGCAATGCGGTGCAACACTCACAGGATTGTACGTCAGCCAAAAGCCGTCACGATACGGTTTTGATACGATTGAGGATCTGGATTCTTCCAAAAGAAAACAAATTGATATGCTTTTAGAAAAGGCAAAAAATACCGCTGCCAAAAACGGCGTAGACCTGAACGGAGAGATAATCCACGGTTCTGTCAAAAAGGACATTCTCGATTTTGCAAACAGGTGGAACTACGAACTGATTGTAATTGGTTCGAAGGGTGCCGGTTCATCAGATGAGTCGTATTTGGGAAGCGTTGCAAACCACATACTCCACACATCAAAGATTCCAGTATTGGTTGTAAAATGATAAAAAAGAATTAGTTTCGTATATTTTTATCCAAAGAATATTCTCCTGATCCTTGCCATGATGAATACTTAAAAACGAACGCTGGTTCTTGTGAAAACCATTCGCATTTCAAATTATTGAAATTTTAATTAAGATTGTAATGCAAATACGAGCAGAAATCACCATTCTTTGGATTTATCTGGGACATGATTACCTCTAACTTCATTCACTTCTATCCCTGAAATGGCAGGCGAGTTTAAGTTAATTCTAAATGAAATATTTTTCTTTCCACAAAAACGGTTCAGGCCTTTAAAGATTCAACTCAAAATCTATTTCTAAAACATGGTTTTTAGGAAATTTTATACAACGAGATACATGGAAAACATTGATTCTAGGACGAACCATAACATGAGATGTTTTCCAAACTATTATTCTACGACGCAGAACAACAGATACTCGTTATACCCTGTACGTCAAAATGATATTTAACAATGATCATAATTATTATCATTTGGAAATATTGGTTTTCAGAAGGATCAATGTTTTATCTTAGTTGTGCGTATTAGTATTAGGAAGCTGATACGATAACCTATTGTCATGTAGAGTTCCCGTCGTGTTACTGGTGTTAGCATACAAGCAGCATCACGTAGAGGATGTGTGTAGTTGGCTTCTTGATTTTAATCTGCGTCTCAATTATTCCCCAATCATGGTTCAAGCCTCCATGGAATTGGATCTAAATCATTTACTTTTTCTCTTTCCACGAAGCTGTGTCCTGTAACATGGACAGTGTACACCATCATATTCTAGATATGTTTCACAGGAAACACATCTCTTGATTCCTTGATTATATCTTTGACTTTCAGATCTGTATCTTTCGCAAATTCCCCTGCAGGTCATAATTTTGTATGATGTGATATGGAGATATTTCTGCAATCGGGGCATGATTTTAAATTTTGTAATGAACAGCAAGAAAAGAATTTGTCGCAATTACTACAATGCCTGACTGTTGCTGTAATTGCCATCATATCGTCGGATACATCAAGAGATTAAAACAAAATTTTGATTCTATATCGGTAGTCTAACATCAGGTAACTGCCTGATAAAAGAGGCTCAAACATTTTTTCAATTATTCAAGCATGTTCTAGAATTGAAAATTGATTTTGAATCTTAAGACCAACAACGGTTAGTTGCTTAGTGAGAGATCCAATTTATCTATGTTAGATTTTTGCACCAATATTATTTAGATCATTCTGATGAATCATACTATTCTCTTTTAAGCAAACTCTGCAAATTATAATTCAGTATTCATATGGCAGGAGTCATCTGACCGTTTAACCAACCATAACCGTCCAAGGGGTGGGCCAACTTTTGCCCATCCTTTCAAATTATCCTTTGTCAATTACTGATTCATACAAATCACCTGATGAAAAAATGAACGAATCATTCGTGTTGCTTTTATTCAAATTGTATAATGTTACATCATGAGCAATCAAGATAAACAAAACGAGCCAAGCTGGAAAGAAGTACAAGGGCTGTCCTGGATTTTTTACGAGGACTAGTTATGTTATGGGTTTGAAAACGTATTTCAAATCATGTCCTTTAGAAATCCTTGAAACTCGTCACTGGGAACAACGGTTACGACTTTTAATTTCCCCAGAAAAGTGAGCGTCTCTCTTTTATCGTAATAATTGTAAGTTCCCTCCTCATTTGGGAAAACGGTAATGGTATCATTCTGTCCCGGATCCAGCAGATCTGTTTGGGCGTTCAGTCCTTCTATGTAGAGTCTATGGTTTGTGGTCCCATTGTTAATCACAGTCAATATGTATGCAAAGGACGTTCTGGTCAGCAATGTGGGATTTACTTCCCCCTTGATTCCCGTGATGCCTACAAGTTGAACTTTACCATTTACTTCTTCAAACGATACTGTTTGTTCCACTTTTTCAGGATAGAAAAGTGGAACTTCTCGGACATTG
>JAOTUX010000100.1 GCA_029863665.1 Candidatus Nitrosopumilus sp. | reverse complement strand
GCCCTGACCGATAAATCCGATCATGACTGCCAAACCTAAAACTCCGACAACCAAGCCCACAATGATTATGATTTTGTCGCTTTTCATTTCAGGGCATTCTAGTTTGTAGGGTTCATCAATATTTGTCGCTCTTTGATCTTTGCATCGTATGTTCCAACGATGACATCCCCCTGTTTTGCATCGCATGGCCCGATATTCACGGGAAATCCGTCAAAAGACTCGGCAATGCATCCGTCAGGAGTATTTGCAATTATCGTAACTTTCTCAGTAACCTCGTCAGGGGAAATATACCAATTAAGATAGATGAACAAACCCGTTGCAATTACTGCTATCGCGATGAAAATCTGAATGGTGGTCTTGTTGTTTTTTGCAATATCTGACATGCAGTACCATGACGATTCATGAATAATATCTATGTGATTGTTTGATAGTTATACCAATATTTTTTATTAGAATGACGCCAATCCACTGTATGCAGAAAGCACATCTTGAGAACAGAGGCAAATTCAAGATTCTGACAATCATCGCAATTTCCATAGCTTCTCTCAGCATCCCTCTTTTCTTGCCACATTTTGAACATGGTCATGGAATCCATACAATCACTCACATGTCGGGAATAGTTCTAGGATCTTTTCTATCGGTAGTAGGTTTTATCACATGGAGAGAATACAAAACTCCCCGATTACTCTTGGTATTTTTGGCATTTCTAGCAATCACAGTGGCCGAAATACTGTCTGCAGCAAACATGCTGTTTGTTTTCTGGCCTTCTTATTCAAGCATTGATTCTCTGATAACTCACGTGCTAATTCTCATGATGCTGTCTTTCTTTTCAATCGGGATTTTTAGGAGAGACTAGCATGCTTAGAGGATTACAAAAAAGAAGAACCATTCTGAAAGCAGTAACACGTCAACCTGGAATGGGATTTATCGACATTATGAAAAGTACAGGATATGCAAACGGAGTGGTTAGCCATCACTTGGATGTTTTGGAGAAAGAGGGTGCAATCAGAATCAGCAGAAGCAAGAGAAAGATATGGGTATTTGATTCCCAGCTGGATTCAAGTGACGATAACATCAGAATCGCACTCAGAAAAGAAACGTGCAAAGAAATCCTCGTTTTTCTTTTGGAGAATGACATTGCAACGTTTGTTCAGATTCGAAATGCCATTAAAAAAAGTCCGGGAACAACCTCTTTCACGCTTAAAAAATTAGATGAACTTGGCGTGCTCAAAATAATTTACGGGTTTCCAAAAAAATATGCCTTGAAAGATTTTGAAAAGACTTCGGAGATTTTGGATGTCATGGCAGTTTCACACACTGATGAATTAAAAGACAGATTTGCAGATACTTTCTCATATCTCTAGGACTCTGATTGTGACTTTCAAATGGTAGAACTATCAAACAGTCTTTACCGTTAATTAGTCCAATCCCAATCTTAGTTTGATATGTACGTGTGCAAGGGCCTGTGTAATCGTTTTGAAGCCAAGGGGATTTGTGGACGTACAAGGTATGAGAGCGGCCAGAAGAGATGTCCCTGTTGCAAAACCATGCTGCGTTTAGGTTCCAGATTAAACCCGAAAAAACCTTCAGAAGAACAGATGGCAGGGATTGGGATCTAGTTTAACAGGCAACATGTCTAAGAACTATATTTTGATAGGCTACATTTCTGCAATCCTGTCTGCCGTTTTGTTTGGATCCGTATCGACTGTTGCAAAACCGGCACTGGTTTCAATTCATCCAATTTTACTTGCATCCTTTGTCTACTTTTTAGCATCACTAGTTGCGACTCCCCTGATTGGCAGGGCAAAATTCTCAATCTCAAATAAAGACAAAATACTGTTGCTGGTAATTGCACTGTCAGGCGCAGTAGTGGGCCCGACCCTGTTTTTCATAGGATTGGAAGACACAACGGCCTCGGATTCGGCACTATTGCTCAACGGCGAGATTATTTTTTCGGTGTTTCTCGCAATTTTACTATTCAAAGAAAAACTTCCAAGAATCGGCTATCTTGCAGTGGGATTGGTGGTTGCAGGAATAGTTGTCGTAACTACAGACCTGGAGTTTTCTAACTCGATGTTTGATGTTCAAAACAGCGGCAATTTCTTCATAATTGCTGCGACATTATTTTGGGCATTGGATAACAACCTCAGTAAAATTCTAAGCACACGGTTAGACGTGGCAAGAATTGTTCAGCTAAAATCATTGATTGGGGGCTCCATACTTTTGGCATTGGTATTTCTCCTTCAGATTCCAATCGATGTGGAATTGGAGCACTTGCCAAACATTCTGCTTTTAGGTACTGCAGGATTTGGCGCCTCCATCTTCTTCTTCTTGCACGGTTTGAAGAGAATCGGAACGGTGAAAACAATAATGATTTTTTCAACGTCTTCCGTTTTCGGCCTCATCTTTGCATCATTGCTCTTGCAAGAAGAGATCAGCAATTTTCAACTCGTTGCAATGGGAGTGATTTTATCAGGATTCTATCTGTTGTATAAAAAACAGCGAGGTATGGATTGAAAACAATACTGATTATATGTCTGGCAGTTGGAGCCATGCCATTCCTAGCAAGTGTGCATGGACACGGAATAGGAAGTGAGACACTCCCGCCGCAGATGATAGGAAGTTACAATTCCACAATATTTTTGAACTCTTGGCCTGATGGAGTGGAGGAAGATATTCGGGAAAAGCAAATCACACTAACAATCTACGACGTTGATACGGGAGAACACCTTCACAACATGAATGTGGATTTTACAGTATCAAAACAAGGGGAGATTTTATTTTCAAATGATTTTAGGATAGACGAGGGCACTTTCTCATTGATTTTTTTGCCTAGAGGGGACGATCTTACAATAGATGAAACATTGGATAGGTTGTTTGAGAACATGATCGAATTTGGTACAAAGCAAATCATAGTTAACGAGGATACGTTTTCAGAAGGGGGCCTCTATGATTTTGACATTATTGTGAAATCCGTGGATTCATTTGATAACGATCTGCAAGATCCAGTCCATTTTCAAGGTGCTCTGTCTATTCCGAAAAAGTACATTTACGAGGTAGAATCAGACACACCAATTAGCATCACGACCTATTATGATGTGATAGAGGACTTTGTTTTCTCGCCAGATTCGATAAAATTCTCGATGCCTTTTGTATGGTCTGATGCAAATATTTCTCAAATATCTGTGGTACATCAGGAGATTCACATACCCAAATCCATGTCATCCTGGATTGCAAGCGACTATGACTTGAAAATAAATGGCATTCTTGCCTCTGATTCACTGATTACCGTTGATGACTATTCGATAGAGAATGAAAGAATAATCCACATAATCCTTCCGCAAAAAATTCTTCCAGAGTTCAGAGAAGCCTCGCAGCAAATGAATTTTGAAATACATCCAAACGCGTCTCCAAATCTCCCATTGGTTTCACCGACTGCAAACGGGGAGTTCAACGTAAGTCTGAAATGGGAGCCTGACAATCCAGTCAGCGGCACGCCAGTTAATTTTGAGATTAAAATCGAGGATACCTTTGTACCGTATAAGATAGTTAGAAAAATCCCGTTTCATGTTTCTCTGATACAGGATAGTGACATTATTTTTGAGAAGACTTTCCAGGGGGTCAAAAATGTGGATTCAGAGCTGAACTCTTTTCACTTTACATTTGACGAATCCCATGAAGGCTCCATCAAGATGACAGTAGATGACATCGGTTCGAACAAATTTGCTGAAACGGAATTTGTTTTTGTTGTCAATGCTCCGATTCTAAAATTCCCAATAACAATCCCGAGCCAAGCATCTGATGGAAAAGAAGGCAGCTACGATGTGGACATGACATGGATTCCTGCAGATCTTCCTCCAGGTGAGGAATCCGAATTTATTTTTACCATATATGAAAAAGACACGAAAGTTCCAGTCTATGATGCGTACTACGAGTTTGTGTTGATTAAAGACGGCGAGGAGATTCTTAGAAAATCAGGGATTGCCCCTGCAGGGGGATATTTTGAAGAGTATGTGTTTTCTGAAGAGCATGCAGGTCAAACGCTGGTCAAACTAGACAAGATAAACAAGTCTGATGAATATGCTGAGATTTCAGTAAATGTTGTCCCAGAGTTTGGCTCAGTTACCGTCTTGGTTTTGATAGTGTCAGTACTTGCTGCAATTTTTACCTCAAAACATCTTGTAAAGAGACAATCAATTCTGCAGAAAAATAATTTGGTTTGGAGACAGACGCAATGACCAGAAATTTTTTGATGGTCATTCCGGTTATTGTGGTTACAGTAATTGGAGTTGCAGTATTTGGAGCAAGTGTAATTTCAGATTCTGCAGATTATGAAATTGTTGGGGTGAACGAGCAGTCATTTTATTCAAACACCATAAAAATAGACGACACTCTAGTTGATGTGCAAATTGCAGACACTGATGTAAAGAGAACCAGGGGTCTGATGTTTGAAGAACAGATGCCATATGATCAAGGCATGCTGTTTGTCTACGAAAAATCTGGAAACTATTCTTTTTGGATGTATAATGTAGAATTTCCATTGGATATAGTATGGTTTGACGATAAAGGAAATACAGTTCACATTGAACAAAATGTTCCTCCGTGCACTACCGAACCAGAATACTGTAAAGTGTATGATCCTGGAGCAGAAGCATTATACGTTTTTGAGGCGACTGCAGGATTTGTAGACATGTTTGGAATCAATAATGATTCAAAATTCTCCTGGGTTGTAGAGAAGACGACATAGAATCCAAAAAGTAACCACGTCAGTAAAATTTCAGCAGTTGGGATAATGGCAAACAGATCAAAACATCAGACTAGGATATTTGCAACGAACATTTGTCAGAACATATTCTTCTGTTAAACACGTCTTCATATTCCCTGTTGCAATGTACGCATTTTCTGAAACTCATGATTCTATTATGCGTTTTATCGATATAAACACATCAACATTCTGAAAATATTTTTGTGGCAACAAGAATAACTCTACAAGATTTGATTTTCTGGAGACTTTTCTCGCAATTGATTTCCACGTGGGTGCTTTTTTTCACCCCTTAACTATATCCCCAGCACAACATGTTGGGGGATATAGTTAGTGATATGAATTTGATACCCACGTGGAAAGAAAGAAATGGAAAAAAAGATTGAGCATT
>JAOTUX010000119.1 GCA_029863665.1 Candidatus Nitrosopumilus sp. | reverse complement strand
ATGTACTTCCCAAGAAAATTTCCTTTGCTGCTCCCATCCCTCTTGAACCAATTACAATAAGATCAAAGTTTTTTCTCGCTGCAATATCTACAATTCTTTTTCCATCATCTCCATATGAAACCCTGTCAAAAAATAAAATCCCTTTTTGCCCTGCTTTTAATTTAGCTTTTTTCATAATTTTCTGTGCGTGTTCTAAAAGAATTTTCTCTAATGGCGTGATTGGTTCACTAGTTCTAGGCTTAGTAATTCCTACTACATAGAGACCAGTTATGGTGGCTTGACATTGTCTTGCCATGTGGATGGCAACATCAAGACCACGAAAAGAATTCGAAGAGCCATCTAACGGAACCAGTATTTTCTTGATTTTCATGGACATAATAAAAATATGTTAATTTTTAATTTAAACTCGATTAAGATTATCTTGAATGATTTTCATCTTTGATATTCTAGCAGACGATAAAATATCTAATTTAACATAAGAACTTTGTAAAATGGGAAATGGAAAAACTATGACTATTGCAGATGTAATGTCCAAATCTGTAATTTCTGTGGATGCATCCATAACAGTTAATGAAACTGCAAAAATGATGGAAGATGCAAAGGTTGGAGCAGTTATTGTTATGGAAAATAATACTCCTGTAGGTATTGTAACTGACAAAGATTTTGCAATCAAGATTGTTGCTCATGCATACCCTATAACAACTCCTGTAAAACAAATAATGTCGTCTCCTTTATTCTCAATAAATTCTGATGAATCAATTAGAACTGCTGCTGATTTAATGCATGATCGAGGAATAAGAAAATTGCCTGTTATTGATGATGAAAAAGTGGTTGGAATTATTACAGCTACAGATATCGTTAATTTATTGGCAGTTTGTGTGGAAGATGATGTAAGAGATATGTACTTTCACTCTGTTGTGAAAATCTTTTCTAATTACAGCCCATATAATTAAAGAATACTTTAATGAATTTATTTATTATTCATCTTTCATTCTCATGAGTATTTGATCACAGATTCTACGCATTTCTGAATCCGAACCTACACTGGAAATTTTTACAATGTCTGTAGTTGTTACTATTCCGATAATCTGTTCGTTTTCTTTAACTGGGAGTTTATGAATTCTTTTCTCTTTCATCATTTCTGAAGCTTCCCATATCGTTTCTTCGGGGTTAATTGTGATTAATGGTGATGACATTACTTCAAAAATTTCTGTAAATAATGGCCTTCCTTCGGCTGCAATCCTTGTTACAAAATCTCTTTCAGTAACAATCCCTAATGGTTTATTATTTTCTGTGACAATTACGCACCCCACATTTGATTTTTTCATGTTTTGTGCAGCTTCTTGTAATGACGTGGATTTTTCAACAGTTAATACATTTTTACTCATTACTTGATTAACAAACGTATTGTCCATGACACATTGTAATTTCTTAATTATATGAGATAAATTCTAAATTATCATGTTTGAAAATCAATTCAGATAATCATTGTAGTCTTTAAAATTTGATATGTATTGTTTTAGAGCATGAAAATAAAAACTAAAAAAATTCTTATTCCTTTAGATGGTTCAAAAAACTCAATTCGTGGTTTAGATATGGCTATACATATTGCAAGACAATCTCATGGAACACTTGTTGCTTTGGCAGTAAAATCTGTTCCTGGAATATATGCAATTCATCCTCTTGGGTTTTTAGATTTCAATTCAATGTCTGAGGTCAAAAAATTCCTCAATGAAGCAAAGGTTCGTGCTGCAAAAAGTGGAATTCAATTAACTACAAAAGCACTTTCAGGTGATCCTGGATATGATATTGCGAGATTTGCGAATAATAGGAAAAATGGAATTGACATGGTTGTAATTGGTGCTCGTGGAAGAAGTTCTGCAAAGGAAATTTTCTTGGGAAGTGTTTCAAATTATGTTTTACATAAATCCAAGAAACCTGTTTTGGTTGTAAAATAAAATTATTCTGCCAAGATCTTTACAATATCTGATTTTGTAATTATTCCTACTAATTTTGATTTTTTGACGACTGGCAGGCCGCTTATATTGTGTTTGATCATAAGAGTTATGGCAACTTTGACATCCTTCTCCATCTCAATTGTAATTGGATTTGATGTCATTATGTCTGTGGCATGAAATGGAAATAGGTAACTCATCTGATTTGAATGGCTCTCTTCTAACCCTTTCTTGAATTTATATTCTTGAATTTCTTTAGGATCTGCTGATTCTGCAATCCATTGTGGAATCTTTGCAGGCACAAAATCTCTGAATGTGATTATTCCCACTGGTCTTTGATTTCTTTTTATGATTACTCTTGATATCCCATATCTTATCAACAAACTCTCTACATGTAATATTGGATCACTTGGTGCAGCAGTAATTATTTTTTTTTCCATTATTTTTGAAACCTGGATTGGCATTGATTCTTTTGTAAGAAAAACAGTTGCCAGATCCGTTTTGGTGACAATTCCTTCTAAAATCCCCTTTTCATCTAGAATGATTACTAGACTAATTCTGTGTTTTTTCATCATTTTTGCACAATCTTGAACAGAACTATCTCTAGTTAATGTGAATAATATTTTGGGTTTGAATTCTTTTGCCTTTACAGATTTTATCGGCTTTGCTCCTAATTCGTAAATTTTTTTTGCAATGTCTTTTTCAGTAATTACGCCAACTGCCTTTTTTTTGTCTATGATTATTACTCGTTTAACTTTATTCTCTAGTAAAATTTCCCTTGTTTTTGTAAGCGTTGTATTGGGACTTACTGTTATCGGCTTTGAAACTAGATTATCTAATTTTAAATTTTTTATATCCACTAATGTTCTATTTGATTATTTGTTAAATATGTCCTCAACAATATCATCATTGAAAATCATGTTTGGTAATTGTTATATTGACTATTAATTCAGGTTTTTGTGTATTAGACATGACTGACAATGTTCCTTTGTATGTGATTGGTTTACCTGAAGATGATTCTGCCAAGGAACTTCTTGCATCAAAATTTGGTGCTGCACTGGAAAAAGTACAACAAATATTGCCTGATATTATTGAATCAAAAATTGCAGTAAAATCTCAAAATACTGAGGGAACAAGAACCCACTATGATGTAACGGCTACTGTTATAACTTCAAAAAATCAACTCCTCTATACTGATTCAGGTTGGGATATCTTAAAAATTGCAGATGAATTATGTAGAAAACTTGATGGTGAATTATCTAAACATGATGATAAACGTCAAAGAGATAGTATTCGCAAAAAGGAGAGTACATAATGCTTTTTGAAAATATCCTTGTTCCATTTGATCTATCTAATCAATCCACTAGGGCTTTTAAAGTGGCGTTAGATATTGCAAAGAAATACAATTCAAAAATTACCCTTCTTACGTGTCTTGAAGGTGATGCCTGGCATCACAAATACTATGATGCAAGAGCTGACTTTGAATTAATAAAAAAACAAAGAAAAGTTACAAAAACACATCTTGAAAAATTAGAGTTACTTGCCGAGAAAAATAATGTTTCAATCAAATCTCAAATATTAACATCAAAATCAGTTGTTAACGATATTGTAAATTTTGCAAAATCTCGAAAATATGATTTTATTGTAATTGGTTCTCATGGTAGAACTGGTTTTGATAAATTACTTTTGGGAAGTGTTGCAAATGGCGTTTCTCAAAAGGCAAAATGCCCTATTCTTATTGTAAAATAAGTATCCTGGTGGTACATTGATTTCAATAATAGGTAGTGGCCGTGTTGGTACCTCTATCGCATTTCTTTGTGTATCTAACGCACTAGATGATGTATTATTGCTTAATCGTACAAAGGATAAGGCAATTGGCGAATCGTTGGATATTGCAAATGCTATTCCTTCGACTTCAAAATTTTCTATTCATGGAACTGATGATTATTCTAAATTATCTGGTTCTGATGTTGTTGTTATTGCTGCAAGTACTGGAATCTACCAAAAAGACAGAACTGAAAATATACATTCACAAGTAAAAATGATAAAAGAAATTGCAAAAAAAATTAAATGTTATTGCCCTTCTGCAATAATTCTTTTAATTTCCAATCCTCTTGATGTTTTAACTTATTTTTTTCAAAGAGAAACTACATTACCTAGATTTAAAATAATTGGTGTTGCCTCTAGTCTTGATACTAGCAGATTTCGTTATTTAATATCTAAAAAATTCAACATCCCTCAATCATTAATCTCTAATGCATTGGTTCTTGGAGAACATGGGGATTCTATGACTCCTATATTTTCTGGTGTCTCAGTTGACAAAAACCCTCTTCTTTCTATGGTTGGAGATGATGAAATATTTTCATTGACCCGTAGTGTTAGAAATTATTGGAAAAAACTAAGAGATTATAAGAGCAGATCTCAGTTTGGTATTGCTAAAAATACATATGATGTACTTGATGCCATTGTGCATTCAAAAGAACTATCTATCCCTGCATCTGTGGTTCTTGAAGGTGAATATGGCGAACATGATGTTGCAATGGGTGTTCCAGTAAAAATTAATCAACATGGAATTTTTGAAATACAGAAAATAAAACTTAATCAATTTGAAACGGATATGTTACAAAATTCTTCTAAAAAAATTCGTGGTTACATTACTTCTCAAATTTGATTCATTTGTCTCCTTTTTACCTGTTATATTAAGAGAGTGTGTGAATTATGTGGGCAGGTTCGGTTTAATTTTGTCAAAAAAGAATTCCTCTAAATATTATTGATCGATAAGATTCTTGACTTAGATCGACACGAT
>JAOTUX010000118.1 GCA_029863665.1 Candidatus Nitrosopumilus sp. | reverse complement strand
CCCACACTTGCCGAAGGTGAAGAATCTCCAGTTCCAATCACCACAATTCCAGTATCTGTAACCATGGGAAAAATTGGAAATCATATTATTGTTGATCCAAATGGGGATGAATGGAGTAGTATGAATTCAAGAGTTACAATAACTAGCGATTCGGATGGCAATATTTGCGCTTTACAAAAAGGAGGCACTGATGGGTTCACCATGGAAGAAATTGTTCAATGTGGAGAAATCTCTGTCAGAGTCGGAGCAAAAATAAGAGAAAAACTAAAAGCAGCACAACAGGCAGGTCAATAAAATGGCAAAGGCAAAAAAATCTCTAAAAGGACTTGGTGCACGATATGGAATTAAGATTAGAAAACAATATACAAAAATTCATCTGCAATTAAAAGAAAAAAGAACATGTCCTGAGTGTGGTTCTAAGACATTCAGTAGAGATGCTGTGGGAATTTGGTCTTGTAAAAAATGCAGCTATAAAGTAGCTGGAACTGCATATGACATTAAACTTTAGTGCAAAAATTACAATTGATGCAAAAGATAAAACAAAAGCAATTTATGATTCTGTAAATATTGACAATGAATTTTACCCTGAAAATCCTGTAACAACTCAGATAAAACTGGACAAAAAAATTACTATTTATGTCGAATCTGAACATTTGGCACACTTGAGGGCAAATCTAAATTCCACTCTTAGACTTATTCAAACAAGTTATGATTCCATTGAATCTGTAAATGTTTAGCGTAATAATGAACATTAATTAGATTCAACTCTATCTAGCCTCATATCGGTAAAGATATAATGAAATAAATTTTTTGATTAATCATGTCGACTGGACAAATGCCTCCATGGCTTCAAGAACAATTAACAAAATTACAACAATCTCAACAAAATCTACAGTCAATCATGACTCAAAAACAACATCTTGAAATTGAAAAGGCAGAAACAGAAAAGGCCCTTGAAGAATTAAAGAAAGCTGCTGATGGTGATGCTGTCTTCAAACATGCTGGTACTGTTTTGATAAAATCTACAAAACAGGAATTAGTTGATGAATTAGAAGAAAAACATGAGATGGCAAAAACTCGCACAACAGTTCTTGAAAAACAAGAAGTTCGTGTCAAAGAATCTCTTCAAGAACAAGAAGCAAAAATTACTGAAATGATGAAAGGTGGACCTGCAAATTCCCCACCATCTGAAGATAATCCTAGAAAGTAATTTTGTCTAATTTCATATAAGATATTAACAATTCTTTACATGAGATACTAGTGAAATTAGAAAATCTTAGAATTGTTGTAGATGAACGAGAGCGAAAAAGTGGAATCCCTGATCTTCTCAAATCAATTGGTTTGAATCTTGAAATGAAAACACTTCCAATAGGTGATTATATTGTTGCTCCAGAAACTGTTGTTGAGAGAAAAAGTATTCGTGATCTTATGGCTTCTGTTTTTGATGGGAGATTGTTTGATCAATGTTCTAGACTAAAAGAGCATTTTGAGCATCCTATTGTTCTGATGGAGGGTAATGTTGATGAGATTGAAGAAATTACCGAGAATCCTTTGATATTTTATGGCGCTCTCTCTAGTGTTGTTCTTGATTTTAAAATTCCAGTAATCCCTACTCCAAGTGCATCTCATACTGCTAAATTACTGGTGTCAATGTGTTCAAAAAAAGAATCTCACAAAGGCCCATATTTAAAAAAAATTAAAAAATCTTCTGATTTAGAACGGCAACAACTTTCTGTTCTTTGTAGTTTGCCTGGAATTGGAGAAAAATTTGCATTTCGAATGCTTGAAAAATTTGGGACTCCTCTGAAAGTTTTTTCTGCTACTACTGCTGAACTGGGCAAGGTTGAAGGATTAGGTGAAACGCGAGCAAAAAAAATTAAAAAAATGTTAGATTCTAAAAGTAAATTTCTTAAAAAATCAAACCAAAAAACTTTACATGATGTGTAACAATGCTAAAAATTTATCAAATTTTCACTTATTGTATTGATACAAATTAATTTGATTGAGGAACAACTGTGATTTGACAAAGTTACACTTTGATAATTTGTTTGTTGATGATGTGAAAAGTGACTAATTCTTGAGTAATTTCCTTTTTAATTCTGTCCCACATACTGGACACTCTTTTCCATTTGCATGATGAGTTCTACATCCAGGACAATAGTGAACCCACTTTCCTACATCTTTTATCCCCTGAGTCATAATCGGTGATATTTTTAAATCTAAATTTTTTGCTACATTTGAAATTGCAAAATCATCACTAATTATTTCTCCATTCATTTCAATACATAATGCAATAATTGACATGTCTTGTTTTGATAATTGCTGATAGTCTCCTGAATCTCTTGCTGCTTTTATTGCAATTCCTATTGCTTCTTTGTTTGGTTCTCTAATTTTCAATCTGTTAGTTTCAAGCAAAGTTCCTATGACATCATGATTTCTCTTTATGTGTTTAATCTCATCATAAACAAGAGATGTAGTATAGTAATCACTGGCAGATCTAAATGGTACTCCTGCATAAAATGCACTTGCATCTAAAATTTTAAAATCCAAGTCTGCTCATTTGTCTAAGCCCTCGTTTTTTTAATCTGACAAAGACTGCTGGCTTTTTGTATTTTTTGATAGTTATTGACTCTTCGTACCCTGCCATTTTAACAACTTGTGCATCCATTACAATATTGCAATCATGAGAAGATATGATTTCAATTTTTTCATCTGGAACTACAATTGATTCTAATCTGTATACTGGTGCAACTGGAGTAATAATTAGTACATCCAAACTTTCATGCAAAATTGGGCCTCCTAATGAAAATGAATGACCTGTAGATCCGCTAGGGGTTGCAATGATGACTCCGTCCATTTTTTGTTTTACTGTGTCGTTTTGAAATTTTATTTCAATCTCTGCAGTTTTAGTTAGGTTGGCTCTAATTACGTATATTTCATTTAATGCTGGTGGGAATTCTTTTCCTCCACAAGATGCAATTACTCTTGTTCTTTTGTCTAAGAAAAATTTATCTTTTAAAATTTGATTAATTGCATCATCTATTTCTTCAATTTTTATTTCAGCTAGAATCCCTCTATTTCCTCCTACATTGATTGTTAAAATCGGTATTTCGTTATCTAAATTTCTAAAAACTCTGAGAGTTGTTCCATCTCCTCCTAGAGTGATAACTAAATCTAGTTTTATCTTTTTTAATTCCTCTAGTGTTTCAACTTTTTTAGCTCCTTCCACTTCAATTGGTGAAATTGTATATACTGTAGATTTTTTTGCCAAAAGTTTTTTTGCAACATCTTTTGCAGCTTGCTCTGAGTCTTTTGAACCCACCTTACTAACCACTGCCACTTTTTGTAGTTTCAAGCAGTTCTTCTGAATTCTATTTACTTAAAAATGATATTTTTGATATGAATTAGAAAAACAAATAAGTATGAAAGCAAGTTCATGCAAATCATGAGTTATGCACATCCTGAAGTTTTAGTAGATACTGAATGGGTATCACAAAACCCTCCTAATGAAAATAGAAAGCTTGTAGAAGTTGATTATGATCCTGTAAATGGATATGAAAAAGGTCACATTAATGGTGCTAGTCTAATCTGGTGGAAACGTGACATTAATGATCCTGTTACAAGAGATATTCTTGGTAAAAAAGAGTTTGAAGCACTAATGTCAAAAAATGGAATTACTTCTGATACTGAAGTTATTCTTTATGGTGATTTTAACAATTGGTTTGCAGCATTTGTTTTTTGGGTTTTCAAATTCTATGGTCATGAAAATCTTAAGATAATGAATGGTGGAAGAAAAAAATGGGAATTAGAGAATAGGGATTATACTACTGATGAGCCTCAAATAACATCTACAACATACAATGCACAACCTCCAGATGAAGGATTACGCGCTTATCTGTTTGATGTTAGTAGAGCACTTGGAAAAGAAGATACTGTAATGGTTGATGTCAGGTCTCCTGCTGAGTTTTCTGGTCAGATTACTGCTCCTCCGGAATACCCTATGGAACATGCACAAAGAGGTGGACATATCCCCAGCGCAAACAATATTCCATGGGCAACTGCAGTAAATGATGCTGATGGAACATTCAAGGCAGTTGAAGAATTAAGACAAAACTATGAACCAAAAGGTGTCACTCCAGATAAAGATGTGATCTGTTATTGTAGAATTGGAGAAAGATCATCTCATAGTTGGTTTGTTCTAAAATATCTCTTAGGTTATCCGAAGGTTCGAAATTATGATGGCTCCTGGACTGAATGGGGAAACATGATTGGAAACCCTGTGGAAAAATAAATTGCTTCTAGACCTTCCAATTCTTGAGAAAGGCTCTTTTTATTTTATCAAAGATGATGAAATGAATTTCATCATGGAAGATAAAACTAAGAGAGGTCTTACTGTAAAAGAAACATCTCTTGATGAAAAACTAAATGTAAAAGCCGATAAAGGCATGATTCATGACATGGATGGGATTGGACATTGGGTTCCAATTAGATGGTACTTTTCTAAAGATTCCTATGATTTGTCTCAGGTTATGATACACGCAAAAGAAATGGAAAAAAAATATACTAAACTACGAGAGCTTACTTGTCCTGATGACTGATAACCTTTTTAAATAAAATCAATCAGAAATAGAATATGTCCTTGCTTCTAAAAGATCGAGTTTGGTCAATGGAGGCACCAACTGCAAAACGTGGTGTATATCCGTTACATGGATTTAAACTTGGACTTTATAGGTTGCCTATTAAACTAGAGGACCCGGTGGAACTGAAA
>JAOTUX010000117.1 GCA_029863665.1 Candidatus Nitrosopumilus sp. | reverse complement strand
GGTCCGTCTGAATATGTCATAATTACCATAGTTTTTTCTATCAAATTCCAAAAACTACCTTTGTGATTTTACAAGAATTTGATGCATTAATTGACAAAATGATGCTGGCATTTGAATATACTGAAAATCTTGGACAGTATGTTGATGCAACTAGAATTCTCTTTCAAATCAACGAGCAGTTATCTGATGATCTCCAGCTAAGTTTTGATGAGATTGAAGACTCAGATGCCGCAAAATCCTTTATCTTGCAATACAAATCTGAAATAAAATCTGCCATTGTAGAATATCGCCAAAGATTGATGATTTCTTGATTCTATTTCTTGACGCCTAGATTTCTATTTTTTAGTCTCAAGTATGGGTTTCTACATTTTCTGCATCTTGTAGCGTCAATATCATTTCTGCATCCGCAGTTAAAACAAATTCTCATTACCAATCTGGCTTGCTGTGCGATACGTTTCTTTTCAGGATCTGTGATTGGCATTTGATTGTCTCCTTAATCTCTCTCTTTTATTCTAATCGGATTTTCTCATCTTTCCTGCTAATAATACTGGTACTTCTGCTGGTCTTTTTGCTACTGGGATGTTCGCCTTGTTAAACATTGATATCTTTGATTCTGCAGAACCATAAGTTCCCATGACAATTGCTCCTGCATGACCCATTCTCTTTTCTTTAGGTGCTGCTCTTCCTGCAATGTATGCTACAGTTGGTTTGTTAAATCCGCTATCTATAATTCTCTGAGCTAAAATTTCTTCAGAATCTCCACCAATTTCTCCAACGACTACCATTCCTTCTAAATCCGAAATGTCTTTTACCATTTCGTATGCATCAATAAGTCTTGTTCCGTTGATTGGATCCCCTCCTATACCTATCGTAATTGATTGTCCAAACCCTGCTTTAGTAAGTGCGTCTGAAATTTCATAAAGCAATGTTCCACTTTTTGATAGAACTGCAATTTTCCCTGCTTTGAAAGGCATCGGTGGCATGATTCCTACTTTGATTAATTCAGGAATCATTATTCCTGGAGTATTGGGTCCGATGATTACTGCACCTTTTTGATTTGCTAATTCTAGTGCTTCCATGGTGTCTCTGATTGGAACATGTTCTGGAATTGCTACTAATAGCTTGATTCCTGATTCTAGTGCCTCTTTTGCCGCTGAAAGAAAGAACTTTGCTGGGACGTAAATAATTGATATTTTTGCATTAGTGGCGTTAACTGCTTCTTGCATGGTGTTGTAAATTGGGACCTTGTCTTCAAATCTTTGACCTCCTTTTCCAGGGGTGACTCCTGCTACTATGTTAGTTCCATACGCCATCATATTTTTTGCATGTAAAGAACCATATGCTCCAGTAATCCCTTGAACTATCACGCCTTTCTTTTCATAATCTGAATCTTCAGGCTTTCCTTTGAGTAATCCAAATATATCTGTCATTTTTTTACCTCCATTACAGCAGCATTGATTGCTTCTTCAACTGAATCATATATCTTGGTTCTAGATCCTTGAAGCATTTCTTTTGCCTTTTCTGACTCTGTACCTTTTAATCTTGAAAAGACTGGTAAGTCAATTAAGTTATTTTCATATGCTTTAAGAAATGCTTCTGCCACAACTGTTGTTTTTACGATTCCTCCGTAGAGATTTACCAAAATTCCTTTCACTCTGCTAATTTTACTAATCAAAGTTAATGCTTCGTAAACTGATTCTGTGGTTGCACCACCCCCTACATCCAAAAAACATGCTGGTTTTCCTCCATTATCTGATAACATATCTAGTGTAGACATTACTAATCCTGCACCATTTCCTACTACTGCAATATCTCCATCTAATTCAACTAGTGAAAAGCCGCTTTTTTCTGCTCTTTCTTCAATCTCTGTTTTTTCTTGATATTTTTCTAATTCTTCATGTCTAAAGTTACTGTTGTCGTCTGTTACAAATTTACCATCAAGAGCCATTATTGTATCGTCCTGCATAATTGCTAGTGGATTAATTTCTGCAAGTTCTGCTTCTTTTTCAATTGTAAGTTTTGATAATTTTTTTAAAGTATCTACAAAACCGTCTGCTGGTTTTCCTTCCAATTCCATTTCTTTTGCAACTTGTCGTGCAATTTCATCTGATACTTCTCCTAATCCGACTTCTTTAATGATTTGATTTTTTACTGATTCAATTTCTATTCCACCTTCTGCTGATGCAATAATGGTGTAACATCTTTTTGAACGGTTCAAAAACAATGACAAGTATAACTCCTTTTTAATATCTGCCATTTTCTCAAGCAAAATTGCTCTTGCTTTTTCTCCTTTGATTGTAAGATCCATTACCTGCGGATATTTAATCTCAAATTCATCATCATTTTGGCATTTTTGTATTCCTCCTGCCTTTCCTCTTCCTCCAACGGGAACTTGAATTTTAATTACAAATGGATAGCCAAGTTCCTTTGCATGCTTCCTTCCTTCTTCAATATTTGTCGAAGATTTACTATCTAACAGATTTATCCCATATTCTCGAAATAATTCTTTTGCCTGAAATTCTAATAAACGCATACAAAGATCCTGAATTTTATGGTATTTATTAACTATTATATCACATTAATTGTTCATCAAGAAAATCAATCATTTCTAAAAAACGATCTTTACTTTTTCTCAATAACTCTTGAGGATACTCTTCAATTGTAAATACAAACTGTTGGTGGAAACTTGGAACCAAAATACCTCCAGACGTGACCATTTGTTCAACTATGTATCCTTTGGTAAGTGTACATACAATTTCTTCGTAAGAGTCATCCTCTTCATCTAGAGTTTGTCTATAAAGGACAATTGGTTTGTTTGTTTTTGCAACAATGTTTGAACCTTTTTCCAACAGATTTGATAAATGCTGTATCTGCCAAGCATCTAGACTAATCTGTTTTACCATGTTCTAAATATGTGATTTTTCTATTTAACCATAATAAAACAACACATCTTCACAATTTGTCGTCAATAAAATCACATTAATTGAGTCTAAAAGAAAGAAAATGATTTGGCACTTAAGCCATATCGAGTGCTCTAGAATGTTTTCTGGTATGTGGCCTTTCACCAGAATATTTTCGTCTCATGTGTCCTGATGGTCTTCCGTAGATTAATTCTAAGAACCATGACTCATGTTCAATCTCTTCTGCTAGAATGTCTTTTGCAATATCGTATGTTGCAGGATCTTTTCCTAATGTCATCTTGCAAATTTTATCCCAGTTGACTATTGCACCTTGTTCAGCTTTGAGACATTTTTCTAGAATTGCTTTATGATCTGTTGGATTTGCTGGAAGCTGTAAAAATTCACAACCAGAAATTTTAATAAATTCTGTTGCATCATTTGGAAGAATTCCTCCTAATTGATAGATTCTCTCAATACATGATTCAAAGTGACTAAGATCTTCTAATCTTGCATCTTCTATAATTCCTTTGAGTCCTTCTCCTTCCATGCCTGTACAATGCGCTCTTAGATTGGTGAAGTAGTAGTATGCAGTAAATTCTACTGCTGCATTTTTGATTAACTCTTTTACCAGTTCATCAACATCAAGACCATTCTGTTTTAGAACATTGATTCCAACAACATTTGGAGCTTTTTCTTCAGACATTCTTTTGTTGAATATTTTATTGTAATAAAAATATTACATTGATAATCATTATAGAGTAATTCTCAAAAACCTATGTTGATTAAGACTAATCCATTTTTTATATTTACTCTCTAAAATCGTTTTTGTATCTATCTGAAAAATTATGACAATTTCATTCTCTTGTTTTTATTTTTAAATTTGATTATTCTATTGATATTCTAATCTTTTGACCATCTATGTCGTCGTCTTTGTACTCTTTACAGGATTCTGTAAAGTTAACTTGTTTGACTCTTACTAAAAATGCCAAATCTTTTGTTTTTTCTTTCATCATTGCTGATGATTCATCATCCAAATCAAGAATTGATGCAATATTCAAAATATCTGTTGGATTGTATCCTCTTTCTTTTCTGAGAGTTTGCAGTCTTCTTGCAATGTCTTTTACTAGTCCTTTTGCCATCATCTCTCTGTTTCGTAATGTTGAGATGAATACGGTGTAATTGTCTCTTTTACCTACAGCAAAATTTTCATTTGCGTCAAAATCTATACTAAAATCTTCCTTATCTAATGAAATATTTTTACCATCTATGTCAAAATCATATATTCCATCTTTTTGTAATGATGAAATGATTTCTTCAGAATCTGTTTCAGAAAATGTTGAAACCAGCTTTCCCATGTACTGTTTTGCTTTAGGTCCTATTCTTTTTCTTTCTAATTCTATTGTCCCCTTTACGGGCAATCCTAATTGTTTTAATTCTAAAATCTGTGATAACCCTTCTTTTTCTTCTACTTCAACAATTCTGAATTTTTCTACGTTTAATTGAGATTGTAATAAATCAGACAATGACTCTAGTTTGATTTTTTGCCCTTTTTCTACACAAATTTGTGCCTCGTTTAGTGGCCATCTTCTTTTTAGTTTTCCTTTCATTCTTGCTGCTGAGGATATTGATACAATGTCTTTCATTATGTCAAATGATTCTTCAATTTCTTCATTGACTAGGGACTCTTGATATTTTGGCCATTTATCCAATAATATGCTCTGTTTTTCATGAAATACTGTCTGATATAGATACTCGCTAGTGAATGGACAAAATGGATGAATCAAAATATCTAGTGTTTTGAGTACTTTGCTTAATACTGAATATATCGATAACCTCCTGTCTCTCTTTTCATCATTTTCATCCCATAACTCCCTCCTGGTAATTG
>JAOTUX010000116.1 GCA_029863665.1 Candidatus Nitrosopumilus sp. | reverse complement strand
ACAGCCGAAATGAACCTGAACAATTTCTTGCGATGTACGACGCAGTTAGAGATAGCTCAAAAAACAATGAAAAAGAATAGCATTCCTAAATAATTTAAGGAGTTACAGGAATCTGAATAAATGGAGTTCCGCCTTCACCGACTACCAGTGGCAATTTACCATCCCAGGCTTGTGTTTTCAACCATTCTAAATAGTTTGGATTTTGAGCGAGTGCTTGGTTAATTATAGCAATTGCCTCAGCCTCACCTTTAGCTTCAGCAATATTTGCATTTGCTAAACCAATGGCATTAGCCTCTCGCTGTCTAGCTTCTACCTCTATTCTTCTCAAGTCATTTTCTGCCTTGAGTGCCTTTTGTTCAGCCTCTACTTTAGATTCAATTGCCTGAGCAAACAATGGAGAAAATTCAAAATCAGTAATTGAAATTACTTCGGTCACAACATCAAATTGATTTAATCTCTCTCGGATAGATGATTCTATATCTGCTTTAACAAGAGGTCTTTTTGTAATCAGCTCTTCAGCATTATAGTTTGCAGTTACTTGTTTGACAGTTTCTTCTATAGCAGGTTGAATTACTCTATTTTCATAATCAAGTCCTAAGTTCTTGTATAGTCTATGTACACCTTCCTTATCAGGATGATAGTTAACAGTAACGGTAGTCTCTACAGTCTGCAGATCTTTTGATGCACTTCTAGCGTCATTTGCATACTTCAGTGTACGAACCTCAATATTGACTACTTCGTCTTGAAAAGGAACTACAAAATGTATACCTTCATCAAGTGGAGGTGCCGAGAGATCAACTGCATTCCAGTGCAAAAGGACTCCTCTATGTCCAGAATCAACTATCTTTACTGAAGCAGTTGCCACCACCCCAATTAGAATAAGAATAACAATAGCAATTGCAACTCCTTTTGCTGCATTCATGTTTACATTAACTTTAGGGGATTGATACCTTGACAACTACAGCTAGTAATCATTACCTACTATTATATCAATCACAATTCATAATCTACTTAGGTATTAGAATGTACATTGCTCAACAAATTTATCATACACAGCCACATTGAAAACAAATGGACCCTGACTTTTCATGGATTTATTTGATCTTTTTTTTGATAATTCCACTAGCAAGAATAATTCCTCGAATTCTAAGGAAGAAAATGGATAAAAATCCATCACAAACAATCCAAGAAGAACGATTCCAATCAACTTTTGAGGAGCAGCCTAGAAAAATTCAAAGAGAATTTTCAAAACCTCAAACAAAAAATATGCTTGTTTTAGGAGAGGTCAATAAAGGGACAAAAACCTTTGAAAAAATATTAAAAAATACAGGGCTTAACGGTAAAGAACTAGATACAATATTAGAGGATCTAGAGAAAAACAATATGATAAAAGTACAACAAAAACAAGGACTGTTGGGCACCAAAATTGAGTTATATCCAACAGATAAGGGGTTTAAGGAATATTATTCCTAAGTTTTTCTACTGCAAATAACGTTTCATACCCATGTTGCATATCAGATAAGAGATCATACTCGGTTTAAATTAGCGAGAGGAATTAACTTGGCATGATAAACTGTAAAAAGGAAAGTAGGTAATTTACATGGTAACTCTTAATCCAAATTCAAACTGTTCACGTTGTGGAAAAAATTCTTTATTGACTGATGAAGTTACAGGAGAGCAATTTTGTTCAAAATGTGGTTATGTTATTTCTGAAAAATCACAAGAGTCAGGTCCAGAATGGAGATCATTTCAAAAAGATGGGGGATCAGATCCGGCCAGAACTGGTGCACCATCATCACTTTTGATGCACGATATGGGTTTATCCACAGTGATTAATCCATTAAACAAAGATGCTTCAGGCAAACCACTTTCTACATCGATGAAAAGTACAATTGAACGTCTTAGAACTTGGGATAGTAGAAGTCAAGTTCATGAACCTGTTGATAGGAATTTGAGACAGGCATTAGGGGAATTAACTAGACTAAAAGACAAGGTTGTAATTTCTGCAAATGTTCTTGAGAAAGCAGCTTATATTTACAGAAAAGCATTAGAGAAAAAATTAGTTCGAGGCAGATCTATTTCTGCAATGATTGCAGCATCACTTTATGCAGCATGCAGGGATACCGAAACGCCTAGAACATTAAAAGATGTTGCAGATGCTGCAAATGTCAAAAGAAAAGATATTGCAAGATGCTACAGATTATTACATCATGAATTGGAATTAAAGATGCCAGTAGTAGATTCGATTCAATGTATCGCAAGAATTTCGAGTAAATTAGACATAACAGAAAAAACAAAAAGATATGCAGTAAAAGTACTCAAAGACGCACAAGAGCGCAAGGAATCAGCTGGAAAGGATCCAATGGGTCTTGCAGCATCAGCACTGTATTTATCATGTGTTCATAACGGCGCATCTGTCACTCAAAGAGATATTGCAGAAGCTGCAGGAGTAACAGAGGTAACCATAAGAAATCGATACAAAGGATTAAAGGCAAATCATTCATCAGATACAGATTTTTAAATCACAATAATCAAATGGAAAAATAGTTTTATTTCTTGCATAATTTACTACATAGGATAATGGAGATATTTTCACGTAAAAAAGAAGTCATCATTGACAGTATTTGTCCAAAATGTAAAATGGAATTTTTAGATTCAGAAAGAATGCTGCGTCACATTGCAAAAGCCCATAAACCTAAAAAGAAATTTGAATGTGATACATGTGGATTTAGAAATTGACCACATATTTTTGATTTGGGGGTTTTATTAAATACCAAGAATCTATAAAAATTAGAAATGACGAATAAAGATAAAATTAACAAGATTTCAGGAATTGTATCGCTTATCACACTATCAATAATATTAGTAGGATATGTTACGGGTAATGATTCAGTACTAGGATTTTCAAATGTAATGATGCTTTATGTGTTAATGCCATCTGCATTGATTTGGTTTGGTACAAGGAAAAATGGATGTGGAAGTTGTAATCAAACATGCTCATTATCAGAGCCAGATAAAGATGTCAAAAATAAGATCTAAATCTCAATTTTGATAAAGTACCATGTAGTTTCTTTAAGGAGAAATAACAAATGATGACATGGTGTTTAAATCAAATGATAGAATTTGGATTATTTCAGTAATAATAGGAGGGATGATCATACTAGCAGCAACGATAGGTTTTGTAGGACAAGGAAATGTCAGACATGTAGCAATTTTCTGGAATGAAAAGGTAGAACAAACAGTAGTTTTTGAAGAAATAGATCAAGAAGTACAAATTAGAGCAATCAAGGGAGTTGCAGGAGAAGCAAACCCAACACTACTATCACGCACTTCATTTGCATACATTCTAACTGTAATTAATAATGGTACAATGCTCCATAGGTTATATATTGATGGATTCAATGTTCAAACAGAACTACTAGAACCAGGACAGCAAGATACAATTATAATTTATCCAGACAAAGAGGGGGAATTTACATACTATGACAAAAAACAATACCTTACTCCACTAGGTAAAATCAAAATTGTTTCAGTAGTTCCAAGTGATGAATTTCAAGGTATTTGGAAAGATTTGATTTGAGCCAATGATGAACATAAAAAATTTGTAGAGGAGAAGGATTCAGTACATTGCAAAAAAGACATTTAATTAATCAACAAGACACAAATTAGATAAACTATCAATTGATGTTATTTTTTACCAATTATCAAATCAACTTTATAATTTAAAGTAGCACGTGGGTTAAGTTTCAAATTCCATGGAATGTGACATGGTTTTTTTGTTTTTGAGGAAATTCTAAATCCCATATTCTCTAAATTTTTTCTTAGAGCTGATTCATCAACAGGTTTTCTAACAGAATTAACACCCCTATCAAAATCATAAGGATCAGAAATCACAACATATCCAGCAGAGATTTGTTTGGATATTTGTTTAATCAACTCAACAGGTTCCATTAATTCTAAAACATTTAATGCAAGTATCAAACTGAATTGTAATTTTCCAAAAATAGGAGAAAATGAATCAGCTATAACATAATCGAGATTTTTTTTTGAGGATTTTTTTGCATATGTCAGTGCACTAAATGATTTATCAATTCCAAACACCATATCATGAGAATCAGCCATAAACGAAGTAATAGTTCCAATAGAACAGCCATACTCCAAAGCAAGTTTTGTTCTAGGCATAGAATCTAGATTTTTTTTTATTGTAGAATAAAATTTGGATTTTTGACTATTTTGATATATTTGGGACCATCGTGTCTCAAGTGAAGATCTGTCTTCACTAGTTTGTGTAGTTTTTGACAAAGAAGATTTTAGATAAAGTTTCATTTTTTCAGTAACGCTAGATTGGTATAATTCACCACCCAAAATTTTATGAGTGGAAAGATATCTAGAAAAATCATCCCATAAGATAGGGATTTTCTCAATAATTGGAAATATCAATTTACATTTTTTGCATTCTAAGAACCCCTCCTGAATTTCTTCATCAAATTTGAATATATCTAGATCTAATCTAGTGTCACACCTAACACATCTAAGGAATTCAAGACTTGATTCTAGCATTCTCAGTAATCAAATCAATTATGTGTAAATTAATAATTTCTTTGATACATAACCAAGATAATATTAAATGTAGTATTTTTTGATTTGATGCAAATTGGGAGAGTTTGAAGAGTTTGCCGAAGCCCTGTTTGGCCAATTATCAGTAGAAATTAATGAAGAAAAAGAGATTGCTGATTTAGCAGTTAGAGCCAGAGAAGATCTAGCAGGAAAGGTGGAGTTCAAAAAATTAGAAG
>JAOTUX010000148.1 GCA_029863665.1 Candidatus Nitrosopumilus sp. | reverse complement strand
TATGTTAGAATTGCCAAATGGAATTCCCGTAGGACGAAACATCATAACAAAGGGCCCTGTAATATTTGATATCCTAAAGAGAACTAATCTTAATGTCGGAATTATTGGAACATCTGGTAGTGGAAAATCATTTACAGCAAAATTATTAGTTTACAGATTGTCTCAGAAATATCCAGAATCCCACATTTACATCATTGATCCGACAAACGAATACGGTTCCATTGCATCCTTCTTGGGAATGCAAAAAATTGACATTACAGGTGCAGAAGAATTGGGATTAGATCCATTTCAGATTCTAAAGCCATCTGATGCAGCTGACATTCTGGGAGAAATTACACATGCACCTGACACTACGAGAATACAGTTTCAAAAATATTCTGATAAAGTAAAAAATTTTGCAGAGTTTTATAAAATGCTTGGTAAAAAAGACCAGGCATATTTGGAGCATTTGATAGATGGGTCACTCTCCAAGATAATCTCGGGCATTCCAAAAATCACCACACAGAAAAAAATCATAATGTCGATGGGAACTGGAAGTACGGCATCAGAGTCTGAGGCAATGATACTTGTGTTACTGCTAAACAAAATCTATAAAATTTGCAATGAGTTGCCCGTAAAAACTAGAAAAATAATAGTGATAGATGAAGCATGGCGAATGTTCAAGATGCCACGAACTGCAAAGTATATTGACATGATAGTTAGAATGGGTAGAAAGGTAAACATCATGTTTGTTTTTGTGTCTCAGAGAGTTGATGATATTTCATCAGATTCTGGTGGGATAGGAAAAATAATTGATAACATGGCCACCAAAATAATGCTTGGACTAGGTGAGCAGGCAGCAGATGATGCTCGAGATGTGCTGAAGTTATCAGAGACTGAACGTGACTATCTGACTAAATTTTCTGCAGGGCAAGCCTTGTTTTTGGCAGATGACTATAAAGTTGTAACAAAGTTTGAGCCAACTGAGGAGGAAAAAGAGATGTTTGGTACTACCCCGACTGAGTAACATTGAATTTTTTTTCATAATTCTCTAATGTTAAGAAGTGCTAACGAGTTTATCGACAAAGAGTAAAAAGGGATCCACTCTTCCTAGGAATGATTTACGCGATATACCTAAAGTAATAATGAAAGTCGGTTTGTTGGAAATTAATTATTAATTATAATCTCTAATCAGAAATATGTCGTACAAGGAAAATTGCCATGTCCAGCTTTACTATGTTGAAGGACTCAACATGGGTAAAGAGAAATTTGTTTGGAATGATAAATTGATGGTTACGGCTGCAGGAATTGAAGGTGGAAATGTTGCAGAAATACGTATCTTTATCGATAGACCTTTTCCGGAAATCAATAAATCTTCATTTGACTCTGGCATTGATATTGAGGGAATAATACTCCTAAATGTCTTTTTATCTTGTTTTCGTCTAATCAATAACCATTTAGATCTTATACTGAATCAAAGAGAATCAAGTGGATATTCTGTAACAGATGTTGAAGATTTCAAGTTAAATCTTCAAGCAACTATGCTCCACAGGGTAGATTCTGATTTACCTAAACATTCAGTAGAAGACTGTAAAAAATATCTTAAAAACACTATTCCATTATTTGAAAAAATTGTAAAGAATATTGAGTTTAAACAGAATAAATCCAAGAATCCACTTGCAATATCTTTATCATTATTTGAACGAATTAAAAATGAAGATGACTTAAAATCCATAGTTGATTATGTTGTGGTTTTAGAATCATTACTATGTGAAAATGAGAAAAATTTGAAATTAAAGATTGCGTCAAGAACATCATCCCTTATTCAAACAAATTCTAAAGATAAAAGTTCAGTTTTTGAATTTCTTAAAGAGATTTATCATATACGAAGTGAATTGATTCACGGATCGGATATCTCATTTGATAGTTTTTCAGAAGAATTTACTGGAGCCAGAATGCAATTAGAAAAAATTGTCAGGAGTGCTTTGTTAGAATATATTGATTTAGTAGATTCTGGTTTAACTAAAAAACAGATTATCAAGCAATTAGATTCTATTAGAAGAACTAATGACTCTTAAGAATCAGAAAAATCATCACAACGTAAAATTCCTCAAAGTATATGGTTGTTTTATTTCAATGAAAGATTCCAAAATAATTCTAAAGAATAACCATTACTAATTCTTCTGACTAACTAATTCATTAATAATCATATGATGTTAGTATCACTGAAGAAAAAATGAACATGGTTTTGTGTCCTGTCATAACAACAACAATAATTGTGATGCTTGTTAAGATGCCATATAATGTGTTGGCAGATGACCACCTCACACAGAATTCTTGGGCTTATGATTGGCAATTCTACAAATACCGTCACGATAATTGGAAACAGCGTTTCTATATCTGATTGATTATTCATTTGACTAATTCAATAAAGCAAAAATGATGTCTTTGAGAATCTTCATAATTGTAAGGCCTATCTGCAAGATCTTTGAATGTAATAACACATGTTTTTATTTTAGAATGATTGAACAAGTTCATGGAAAAGTCAGTCACGTCCAATGATGAACCTCTCACTAATGATGATGATGGTCTGTCTCCAGAGGAGATTGCAGACATTAAAGAATATTACTCTAATAATGAGAAACCAAAAAGATTTGTGACTATTGAAGAATTAATCAAGGAACTTAAAAATTAAAAAAAGTAAATGAGCTGGCCAATATCCATAAAAAATTCATTTAAGAAACAATACAAAAGAATGGGGGTAACTCGGCAAGACCGTGTCAACACTGCATTAAATGAGCTGGCAAATTCTCAAGATCCAACAAAACTTGGAACCTACAAAAAATCTATGCAAGTTTATTCGTATGAACTTGGAAACCATGATAGAATAATTTACAGTTTTGATCCAAAAGACGGAATAGAGTTGATTAGAGTTTGTGATCATAAAAGTGCATACATGAAAGATTAATTCAAAAATATCCCCAATGGTAACCTCTTCAATTAACTAATTACATCTCCTTTTAAGCAAATGATTCATCATTTTCTGTGAAGGTAAATCTAAAGTCAAGCCATGATGGATTCGTATTCACTATTCCGTTAATGCTGGCAATCGGATTAATCATATTTACTGCAGTAATTGTGATTACTCAGGTTGTGGTTGCAGTTGGTGGCCCTCTGATACCACAACTGATCACTGAGATGCCGCGATTCTTTGACTATGATGATACAACTGGGGATCTTATACTTGATGCAAATGGTAATCCGCAATCAAATGAGAGAACAGAATTATACTTTGGGCTGTTTGTTTTCTCGTTTATTATTCTCATAATAATTGGAATACTCTCAATTCTTGTTTTATTGTTAGAATCAATCAAATGGGTAAATCCAGGAACTGCCTGGCGCCTTTTGCGTAAGGTTATTTTGTTTATTCCGTTTTTTGCAGTATTTCCATTTCTTTGGGATTTGTGGGCAATTACAATTGAGAGCACTGCAATGGCACTAATTGATTTTAACAGTGGTGGAGTTGATGCTGCAACCAGAACTGCCACACTATGGAATTCTATGGGCGGTGTAATCCCTGCAGGAGTATTTGATCCTGCAGAATGGACTGCAGCATTTGTTGATCCTGGTGCATTTGCTCAAGGTATCATGAAGGATGTATTTCTCTCATTGTTTAAGGGATTTGCAGTGATGTTTATGACTGCAATGGCATTTATCATATCTACAATTAGGATAATGCTGACAATGGTCTTTGCAATATCCATACCATTGGTGTTGGTGTTAGGATTGATTCCATTGTTTAGGAAACTCAAGGATTTGGTTGTAAGTAATCTAGTTGGTTTGTCTATGGCGCCAATATTTTCTGCTTTGATTCTTACTACTGGCATGGCATATCTTGATAGTACTACATTGCCTGCAATGCAGGACTGGTTTGCAAGCCTGGCAGTCGGGTTCTTGGCAGTGTTTGCTCCAGTTATTCTAGCACCAATCCTTGGAACTCTGACCACACAGGTAGGCCAAATGATGAGTACTGCAATTATGGGTGCTGCAATTGTTGGCAGCACTGCAGGACAGGGAGCACTAGGTGGAATTAGTAATGCTGCAAACCAAATGTCAGGAGCTGCAGGACAAATGGCAATG
>JAOTUX010000115.1 GCA_029863665.1 Candidatus Nitrosopumilus sp. | reverse complement strand
TTCAAGGCATACAAGATCCGCCACGTTGACGAGGAAGCGTGGATGCTCCACCTTAGGATTGTTCCCTCCCGGACCTCATCCCTTTCGATGGTTCGGTCTTAGACGTTATCCCTTCGGATAATTCTAGTCCTGCAACCACCCGCCTCGGCGTGATTTCATTTCCGCACACCAAGCGGGAATTACCCATCTAGAGATTTACCCAACAGTTACTGATCTCTGCATATAGCCGGTTTCAGAATAGGGCACGGCTGGCACCCTGATCCTACCTACTACCATTTTCTCTAAACAAAGTATGTTATATTTGCATTAGGTTTGATTTTCCTTAAGTTTTAAAATCATATTACAAACTGAGCATACATTTCCTGTACATTCATTTCCACATTTTTTACATGTTGTTTTTTGTTTATAATTGGAATTCTTCATAATTTGGGACACCTTAGAAATTGATCGATACAAATTATTTTTAATTCCACTATGTTGACTTTCCAATGAATTTAAAAACTCCCGAATTTCTGTCCTAATACCTTCATTCATGTGTGGACAAGGCTCTGATTGAAACGGTATGTTATTTGTAAATGCATAAAATACTATTTCAGATTCATATATTTCAGAGAATGGTTTTATTTTTCTTAAAGTATTTGTAGATGTATCAGGATCCATCCAACCAATCTTGTTGGTGTCCCCTGAGAGCATGTTTATGACAAATGTTTGTAATGTATCATCTAGATTATGGCCTGTTGCAATTACATCTGCTCCAATATCTTTTGCCGCAAAATCAATTGCACGTCTTCTCAGTGTACCACAAATTGAACATGATGAAGTTTTTTCATTTTCTCTTAATTCTAATGCATCATCAAGTGTTAATTCAAACAGATCTTTGTAAGAGTAAATTTTGTATTCTACATTTAATTCACCACAAAATTTTTTAACAATTTCTAGTGCTTCATTTCTATACCCAGGGATTCCCTCATCAATTGTAATCACTTTAATTCTAAAATTATGAGTAGTTGCCATTTCATGAATAATTTTTAATAATGCTAGAGAATCTTTTCCTCCAGACACTGCAACTGCTACTAATTCATTATGCTGAATCATATTGTATTTTGAAATAGTTTTGGCAGTTTTTCTTACAATAGAATTTGAGAAACATTCTGAGCATAATTTCTGTCCTGAATATTTCCTTGTATAGACTGCAGGATTCTCACATCTATCACATATCATAAACTTGAATATTTTTTTTCATTAATGATTCTTTAGGTATTTTCTATATTGTAAACCATCCAGATTTGATATATGATAATGCAATGTTTAGGCCAAACAAAGCAAATGTGAATGCGTAAATTCCCCACATTAGACCATTGACTGTTTTATCTGAAATTCTTTTATCAATAATTGTATGAATGAACTTTCCTCCATCTAATATTGGTAAAGGAAGCATGTTGATTATTCCTATGAAAAATGAAATCATCCATAACCACAACAAGAACATTGAAACATTTGGATCATTCCATTCGATAAAATCCATTACCGGTTTGTATGCAAATGCATTATCTCTCATAATTCCTATTAGACCTCTTTCAGGATCTTCAGGAGATGGCATTATCTCTACGCCAAATTCTAAAGTTTGACTATCTCTAAGTACTGTAACACTTGCTGTTTCTCCAGGACTCAAACTAGGAAAATCAACCGGACTAAAAATCGGTATATCATTAATTGAAGTAATGATGTCATTTGCTAGTAATCCTGCTTGCTCTGCTCCAGAATTTTCTATAATTGAAAGTATCAGTACTCCGCTAGGTAATTCATAAAATGTACTTAGGAGTGGTTCTGGTAACACCATAGCAAAAAACGGATTTGTTAATAAAATAGCACCTAAAACAAATGCAAAAATTACATTTGAGGTGGCTCCTGCTCCGATTACTCTTAATTTTGAAATCTTTTTAGCTTTTTCAAATTCTTCTTCATCTGGTTCAACAAATCCTGCAAACATTGCAATGAATATTGCAAATCCACCTGTTTTGATTTTTATTTTTTCTAAAGCTGCTACTATACCATGTGCTCCTTCATGAATGACTAGTACAATCGGAATTGATAGTAAAAAGTACGTAATTGAAGATGAGGATGTTAATGTTACACCTGGAATGAGAACTGTCAGTGGTGCAAAGTCCGTTGGTACGGCAAAAAAGTTTGATACATTATTTAGCAAAAACCAAAATGCAAAACCCATCATTATAAAACCCGCAATTACACTTGTATCTGCAAAAACCCTAATTCCTCGTTTTGTTCTACTTAGAATTTTTATCAGGACAGAATTGACTCCTTTATTTTTGTATACTAGACTGTAAGCTTTTATTTCAAAACCATATTTTTCTAATTTTAGGCCTTTTGCAATTATGACAATAGCAACCCAAGCAATTAATACATAAATTATCGAATTCTGAGTAATAAAATCAAGTTCCAAACTAATTATTAATTTTTTTAAAGTACGTACATTTATCGGTTACTATGAAACCCGCAATCATCATCTCAACATATCCTAATAAAAAATCTATTTTGAAAATTGCAAATGAACTTGTAAAAAACAAGACAGTTGCATGTGTCAATTTTTCAAAAATCTCCTCAATTTATTCATGGAATGGAAAAATAGAAAGTACATCTGAGTATCTTGCTATATTCAAAACTCTTACAAAAAACAAGGTATTACTAAAAAAGAAAATTAAAGAAACTCATCCTTATGACGTCCCTGAAATCGCAGAAATTGATGTTACTTCTATTGACAAATCATATCTGAATTGGTTAATTGAATCTACAACCTAAGATTCTATGGAATATCGTAATATGGAAATTATTCCACCCAAACCTGTAACTCTGAGGCCAATATCTGTGGATGAATCTACACTGTAAATTTTTACTCCCTTATTCTCAACATCATTCAGAAAATCTACCATTTTTTGTTCATCATTTTCTTGAATTGCCTTATCTGAAAATACAAGAGACTCAACTGCCCCAATTTCATTAGCATCGAATGTTTCATTAAATCCCATAGTGAATTTCCTACTCTTTTTATTTGCAAGAATCATTACTTCGTCGATTATTGACGATGCCTTTGCGAGATTGCTGTCTGACATTATTTCCTGCATTGTTTGAGATTTTGTAAATGTATAAATTCCATCTTCCCCACCTGAATCAATTCCATCAATAATTTGTATTTTGTATTTATGCATTTTTTGTGATTTATTCATAAAGTTTGCAAATCTTTTCTTTGTTTCACCTGGACCAAAAATTATTATCGAATCCCCTTTTTTTAAAATAGTAGATACCGCTTGTTGTACTTGTTCAAAAAACTTTTCAATATTGAAATTAGTTTTGTATCTCTTGCCACCAGAACCTGAATAGATATTTGGTAAAAACTCTAGATGTGTGCCCCTTAATCTTGCAATTCCACAATCACCTCTGTCAATAGCTACAAGTACAAAGCCAATCTGATTATTGCATGATTCCAAAAGTTTTTTCTCAATTGTTGACCATTTTTTCTTTGAAATTGTAATTCCGTCATTGACTTTGAGAATAAATGAATGATGTGATCCATGTGGAACTGATTCATTACTTGATTCTGAAATTGTTCCACTAATTCTTAATCTATCTAGAACATCATCCAGTGAAATTTTTTCCACAATCAATGCAACTCTAATCTTAATTCTTTCTCCTTTATCAGGTCTTGAATAATCTTTTTCTTGTTTTAATGCTCTTGTTGTATCTCCAATTACTTTATCATTTTTTTTAATTATACGACGTAAATTCAAAAGATCATCAGAGTCTTCTGGTATGACAGAAATCGAATTCTCATCAATAATCTTTGTAATCATGATTATTGTTATAGTCTATAAAAAAAAGTTTAACTTGTTACTTCTTTAGTCTTTGTTTCTTTAGATTTTTTCTTCAAATAATTTTCTACCCAATCTAAAGTAAGAACACCTGATTCTGCTAGATTTGTAAGAGAGTTTGCAGAAGCTTCTCCAGTAACTTTACCGTTATTTCTTCTCAACTGACGCCATTTTAGAGATGTGTTGCCACTTTTTGAATTATAAATTATTCCAAGAACATCTCTTGCATTTACAAATGTAATGTCTCTAATTTTTTTTAGGGTTACTTTATCAGCTGCTTCTACGTAAATAGATCCAAGATTTTCCTCTCTTTCAGCAAATACTTCAAAATCATCCAAATAACTTCTTGGTGCATAAGATTTACACGTGCTTGAAATGACAAATCTTCTAAAACTTTCTAATGAAGCCGGAGTATCAATTGTAACCATTTTGAATGATCCAACTATTGGCCATTTATCAAGCTTCTTGAAAGACTCAATAGGAATCTACCTGAAAATGGCTCTAGGCTGTGATGAACCTATCCCTTTGAATGATGATGAGGATCTTGAGTTCTGAGCCTGCCTTAGGATTTTAATTGATGGGAAATATTACAAAAATATGAAATCTCTTACAGAACATCTTACATTTCAAATTAAAACACGTCGAGCCTTTGTTAACATTACTCCTGATGTTAGAAAATTAGTTGTAAAAAGCAAAATACAAGAAGGATTCTGTCTTGTAAATGCAATGCATATCACTGCCAGTGTTTTCATTAATGACAATGAAAGTGGTTTACACCAAGATTATGAAAAATGGTTGGAGTACTTGGCACCTCATGAACCAATTGATCAATATGATCATAACAAAACTGGTGAAGATAATGCAGATGCCCATCTAAAACGGCAAATAATGGGACGAGAAGTAGTAGTTGCTATAACTAAT
>JAOTUX010000114.1 GCA_029863665.1 Candidatus Nitrosopumilus sp. | reverse complement strand
ATGTATGATTTTGTATTAAAAGTAGTTCCCAATGATATACGACCAGAACTAAACATCGAACTCATAGATGAGGTTTTTCAGTATGTCACATCTACACATAGTTCATAATGCGTATAAAATCATCCATCTTATATCCACGCATGAAAAAGGATATCATGGAAAGAAAAAAGAGAACATTTGAGAACTTTCTTTCAGATAAAATTGTAAATTTATCAGACAGTGCAAATCACCTTGTAATTAAAAGATGATTCTAAATTAAGGCCAAAGTGGAAATACTAGAACAGGACTAAAAATTCATGACAGATCAACTATATTGTGAAGTATGCCATAAACTAAAGTTTCCGAGATTTACTAAACAGAAAAAATGCGAATGCAAAGATGTTGTTTGATAAAACAAACAAAAATTTAAAATAATCTAAGGTGTTGCAGTACTAGAATTTTCTTTGGCCATTCTATCCCTTTTGCATGTCAAACAATACTCTTCTTTTGAATATCGATTAATTGGAGTTAAGCAATCATGGCAATTCGACTACGGCAATTGCAACAATCAATCCCTTGCCAAATAATGTCAGAGGATGAAATGTTATATTTCCTAGATTAATAGTTGGGATAGATTTGACATCTTCATTATTTTCTGACTCAAAACACTCTTCTATAGTTTCATTGATTGTATTTTTTATTAAAAAATTATTCATTTTATAATTTTTCTTACTTCCACGTGGGTCCAGTTTTACACATCTTAACTATATCCCCATGCATGTTATACTCCCAAATTAATTTGAACCTGGATTGAGGAAACGGTTGAACGATTGAGTCGATATACATTATCTAGTATGGCACACTCAATTTGTTCTGATTTAACTAGGTTGCAATTTTATCCACTTGATATTAAACTCATCATTTTGTTAGTATGTCCTGATATGACGTTCATTAATCACATAGACACATGGTTTTGCCATGAAAGTTAATACATTTGAGGATTTTAAGAAGTAAATTAGGACTAAAGAGAGTAAGTTATACTGAAAATATATTTAGATATTTTTGTAATGCGGTAAATATTTCTAATATAATATATTTTTAATGTGGATAATATTTGGTGCACATAGTTCATAAAGTATAAAATAAAATTCCAAATACAGTAATGACATCCATAGCAACACTAGGTTCACATTGTTCTTTACAGGTTCTTAAAGGTGCAAAAGATGAGGATCTAAAAACTATACTTGTCTGTGAAAAAAAACGTGAGAGGCTTTATCGAAGATTTCCATTTATTGATAAATTAATCATTGTAGATTCATTTAAAGAAGTGATAGATCAGAAATGTCAATCAATCTTAGAAAAAAATGATGCGGTGTTAATTCCGCATGGAACTCTAATTGCTCAAATGAGTTCTAAAGAAATTGAATCTATCAAAACTCCTATCTTTGGAAATAAATGGATTCTAAGATGGGAATCAGACAGAAATATGAAAGAAAAGCTCATGAGGGAGGCAAATCTTCCGGTTCCAAAACCCGTATCGAATCCAAAGGATATTGATAAACTTGTAATTGTTAAAAGGCAAGGTGCTGCAGGCGGAAAAGGATATTTCATGGCAGCAAATGAAGAAGATTACAATACAAAAAGAAATCAACTAGTTTCAGAAGGAGTAATTTCAAAAGATGAAACACTTTACATTCAAGAATATGCGGCAGGGGTTTTAGCATATCTGCAATTCTTTTATTCTCCACTAAAAGAAGAATTAGAATTCTTTGGAGTTGATCAAAGACATGAGTCCGATATTGAGGGACTATCCAGGATACCATCTGAACAGCAACTAAAATCAGATAAGGTTCCATCATTTAACGTAATTGGAAACAGTCCTCTTGTTCTAAGAGAATCTCTTTTGGATGAAGTTTACAACATGGGAGAGAATTTTGTAGATGCTGCAAAAAAGATAGTTGCACCAGGCATGAATGGTCCCTTTTGTATTGAAGGAGTTTACGACGAGAATGCAAAGTTCACATCATTTGAATTTTCGGCAAGAATTGTTGCAGGAACTAACATCTACATGGACGGGTCACCATATTATTCCCTTTTGTTTGATGAACCACTCAGTATGGGTAGGAGGATTGCAAGAGAGGTAAAGACCGCACTTGAATCTAATCAATTAGATAAAATTACAACATAAAAATAATTTTTGTTAATCTATTGTGTAGCAACTTCCATTCCGTGTTGTGATTTTATAATATACTTGTCTCGAATTTTAACACTAACCCAATCAATTATCAAAACAGTAATCAACACTATTAACATAAAAACTGCGGCTTTTCCATATTCAAAGAATTTGATATAATTGATAATGTAAAAACCAATTCCACCAGCTCCCACTAATCCCAGAATACTAGTTTGACGCACATTATAATCAAACATGTATAACATTTGACTAAGAAGATGAGATGCAGATTCAGGTATTACAACATAGCGAATCAATTGCCATTTTGAAACTCCAATTGAACTTACTGCATCCATAGGATCCGAATCAATTGTTTCAATTGCTTCATATTGTAATTTTGCAACAAATCCAATTGTATACATGATTATTGCTAATACTCCTGCAAAAGGTCCTAAACCTACCATGATTACAAATAGAATTGCCCATAAAATAGATGGGAATGTACGAATAGCTGCCAATAATGCTCGAATCGGGGCATAGACATACTTGTTGTTTAGATTTCTTGCAGCAAGCATGCTTAACGGCAATGCGATTGCGACACCAACCACTGTTCCAATGAAAGCCATTTGGATGGTTTCAAACATTGCCCAAATAGCAGTTGGGATATATTTTGGCTCAACAACAAGCATTTCTTCAATAACAATTGCTAGATTTGGCAATCCCTCAACAAATTCCACAGGATTTGCATCCACATTATAGGATGCAACAACCAATAATGCAATAATAATCCCAATTACGATATTATTTTTGGGAGTCATTAGCATACATCTCCTTAATTTCTTCAGTAGTCATATTGCCTGTTTGAAAATCAACAATGGTGTCGCCTTCAACACCAATCTCTAAAATTTTTTGCCCATCTTTTATTACTGCAACTCGATTTGCATATTCTAAAGCAAGTTGCATGTCATGATGAACCATAATGGCAGTTAGATTCATTCTTTTTTGTGCATCTGCAATCAAATCCATAATTTCACGTGCAGTAACATGATCTAATTCAGAAACAATCTCATCAGCTAATAATATGGTAGGCTTTTGCATCAATGCTCTGGCAATGGCGACTCTTCTTTTTTCACCCCCACTTAACATGTATGCTTTTCTGTTTTCTTTTCCAGACAAACCTACAAGTTTGAGAATTCGTTTAGCTTCTTTAATTTCATTTTCTGGGAATTTCTTGAACATTGATTGGATTTTATTTAATCTAGGTAATGCTCCGATAAGAATATTCTCAATAACTGTTACATTTTTTATCAAACCAAGACTTTGAGGAATATAACCAATAGTATGCATCATTTTTTTGAATTTTTTATCATTCATGTTAGGAGTCACATAATCAACTTTGATTGTTCCTTTACTTGGAATCATCATCCCATTCAATAATTTGAGTAATGTAGATTTTCCAGAGCCTGATTGTCCTACAATAGCATAATTTGTCCCCCGGTCAATGGACATATTGATTCCTTCAAGGGCAAAATTTTTAGAATCATATGATGTCCAAACATCATTCATCTGTATGATTTTTTTAGTAGAGATTAATGAAAAAGAAGAGTTTTTTGTCATCTGAATTTGTTTCATTTCAAGATTTCCAGTTTTTATTTGCTCTTGTTGTATTTGTCAAGAATCAAGTGATCAAGCCCGGTTAAAGCATCAATGAATGTTCCAAACTCACCAATATGCATAGTAGTGGTTGTTGGGACTAGTGCTTCAGCACCATACAAATTCTTCAATATTGAATTGTTCTCATCATAATTGAGTCCAATTAGGGCATCTACAAGTGCATTCCTGGTAGATTCAGACATGTCTGCATTTACCATAAACACATGTGATGGTACAGGTCCAATAGTTGTAACTGGACGTAATTTTACTTGATCTTCTAATTCAAGATATTTTTGAGGAGCAATATCTGAACCAAATGCAACATCTACGTTTTCATTTAATAGTAACTGAAGAGCTGCTTTGTATCCGCCTGCAAAGGTATAACTTTCAAAGTTCTTAGCTAATGCAGATTCTAAAGCAACAATATCATCACCTTCAATGTCAACATAACCACTAGTAACAAGAGTTCCCATAGGTCTTACAAAACCTGAGGAGCCTGTAATGCTAGTAAATGCAACTTTTTTACCAACAGTATCTTCTATGGAATTAATAGAATTATTGTCAGCTAAAGTCCAAACTGTTGCTTGATAGTTTACTTTACCTGCAACAAGCTCTGCCAATATAGCTTCAGCACCAGTTCTTTGATGAGTTATCCATGCAGGACCTGTATCCATAAAGGCAGCATCAATGTGGCCAAACCTCATACCTTCAATAATGGTCTCATAATTTAGAGGAACCACTATCTCAACGTCTACTCCAAGTTCATCTTCAAGGAATCTTTCTAGAGCTTGAGCTTTTGGAGTTAATTCATCGGCTTTTTCAACTGGAATGAATCCAATGGTAAGAGTGTCCACATCAATAGATTTTGGTTCAGATGAAACATTAATAATTTCATTTTCTATAAGGAATTGAATTCCATTTAGAAAAGTTGCATCATCAACTGCGTCCTCTGCCCACCAACCCGCATTTGTCTTAATCCACTCCGGAATCAAACTTTCTGCTTGAGCGTTATGG
>JAOTUX010000113.1 GCA_029863665.1 Candidatus Nitrosopumilus sp. | reverse complement strand
CTATTCAAAATATCTTTTCAATTAATTAAAATTTGTAATATTCTAATTATTTATTCAGTTTAGATCTTAAAATCACAATTTGTCTTCTTTGAACATTGATACAAATTCAGGTAACACAATTGCACTTGAATTTCTTACAACTAAATCCATCTGTGATGATATTTCAGTGTTTTCTGGATTAATTTCTATCAGTATTGAATTATTTTGCTTTGCATAGATTGGTAATGTATTTGCAGGTGACACAACTAGAGATGTACCTACGATTACCATTAAATCACATTGGCTTGCAAAAACCATGGCGTTTTGCCAAACATCTTGTGGAAGAGACTCTCCAAACCAAACTACATCCGGTCTTAGTAAATTACCACATTTACATAAAGGTGGAATTTCAGAAAATTCTTCAGTTACTTCATCTTTAAAACTACAAACTGAACACTTGATCTTTACAATACTCCCATGTAATTCCAACACCTTGGTACTTCCTGCTTTTTGATGTAACCCATCAATATTTTGTGTTAAAACTACAACTTCAGCATATTTTTCAAGTTCAGCAATTGCTTTATGACCTTGATTTGGTTTGCTGTTAAAGATATTCAGCATTCTTTCGTTATACCATTGCCAAACCAACTCTGGATTATCATAAAATGCATCAATTGTGGCTAGTTTCATAGCATCATGATTTCTCCATAACCCGTCTTTTCCTCTAAATGTGGGAATTCCACTCTCTTGTGAAATTCCAGCCCCGGTAACGAATACTATCTTCTTAATGTCTCCAATTTGGCTTTTAATTGATTCGAACATCCTCATTTGATTTCTATTTCTAAAAGGTCCCTTGCAGTAATTACTGAATTATGAATTTTTTGTGCTTCTTTTAAATGCCCATTTTCATCTTTGTATCTAGCTGAAAAATGCGTCAGAATCAAATTTTTCACATTTGCGTTTTTTGCTAATAATGCTGCTTGTTTTGCAGTGGAGTGACATGTATCCTGTGCTTTTTGTTTTTCTTCATCAAGAAATGTAGAATCAAATACTAAATAATCACATTTCTCAAAAAATTCTTCCAACTCTTTTGTAGGCATAGTATCTCCTGAAATTCCTATTTTTTTACCTGGACGTTTTTCTCCTAATACCTGATCTGGTTTTATTGTTTTTGTATTAATTATAATTTCATTTCCATTTTGTAATTTATTCCATAATTCCCCTTCCGGTATTTTTAATTCCTTGGCTTTTTCAACATTGAATCTTCCAGGTTTATCTTTTTCTCTAAATAAATACGAGAATGCAACAACTGAATGATTTGCTTTACATACATGCATTGAAAATTTTTCATTTTCAAAAATTTTACCTTCTTTGATACTATTAATTAAAACAGGAAATGACAATCCAAAATTTAATACTTTGATATTTGCAGCAATAAATTCTTCAATTCCACTAGGACCAAAAATCTCCAAAATTTCAGTTCTGTTTTGCATAGACATTGTTTGTAATAATCCTAAAATTCCTACACAATGATCTCCATGCATGTGTGTAACAAAAATTTTCATTTTTTTATTCCACCCTAGTCCTGACTTCATATAGGAAATTTGTGCTGCTTCCCCTGCATCAAACATCATGATTTCTCCATCTCTTTCTAAACAGATGCAAGATAGTCCTCTATTTTCAGTAGGTTGCGCAGCTGATGTTCCCAAGAATACTAGTTTCATCTAATCAAAATTATTCTTGTTAAGCTTTTATGCCTATAGATTTCATATTTTTTTAGCCCTTTTAATTTCAAATCACTATCTAATTCTTTTTTATACATAATTGCCATTTTCTTTCGTTTAGGAAGGATCGATAAGAATTTCTTTAGAATTTTTTCAGGCTTTTCTGATATTTTTGATGCTCTTCCATAAGGTAAATCTGTAACAACTCCATTAAACTTCTCAGAAATTTTTGTTAACTCTTGAAAATCTGTGTGTAAAACTGTTGATTTATACCCATTTTTCTTTAGATTTTCTTTAGATACTTCATACATTTTTTCATTAAAATCTAATCCAATTGCATGAATCCCCATTGATTCAGCTTCTAAAAGAGTTGTTCCAGTACCACAAAATGGATCACATACAGTTTCTCCTTCTTTTAATCCAATTAAATTAATCATAACCCTAGTTAGTTTCCAATCTAATTCATGAGGGTGATTCTTTGTCTTTATTGGTCTTTTTTCTCCTCCTGTTTGTTTTGAAAATCCAAAAAAATTCTCTTTATCAGTAAAAATTAGATATACAACAATGTCTGATTTTTCTAGTTCAACTTTTGCATGAGAGAACTTTGATATCATATCTCCCATAGAATTTTCTAATTCTGGGATATTGATTTGATTTGATGATAAATTAATTACTCTACAAACAAAAGTTTTTGCGTTTTTTAATACTTCAGAATTGTTTTCATCTAAAAATAACCCTGACATCTTACGTAATATCTGTCCAGAAATTTTAACAAAAGAGGCACGTTTTGTAATTTCATTCCAATTTGTTTTTGATTGAATAATTACTAGATTAGAAATAACCTTAGCTTTTGCAAACCTGTCATACATCTTTGCTATTGCAATAATCTCATCTATTGCAAGCTCTAGATGATCTTTAGATAAAACAAAAAAGCTTTCTGGCATTATGTTATTGCCTTTGCAATTATATCAGAAATATCAACCACTGATGTTTTACCCGGAATTGTATTTGCACTAACAATATTTGTTACTCCTATTTCCCTTATTTTCTTTTCAGCATCATTCATTAAAAGAGCATGTGTACAAGCAACATACACTTTTTTGCATTTTTGTTTTTTGAGAAATTGTGTAGCTTTGATTATACTTCCACCAGTACTTATCATATCATCAACTAAAATAAGATCTCTACCTGCAACTTTGTCAGTATTTTTTGTTTTAATTTGGACCTTTCCCGTTTTTCTATCACGGTTTTTTTCTAAAGCAATATACTCTGATCCAAATTCATCTGCAAATTCTTTTGCTCTGTCTTTTCCACCTTGATCAGGAGAGATAACCAGAGGTCTTTTTAGCCTCAATTTTTTAAAATATTTTACAAGATTTGGCATTGCAGATACATTCTTTGTTTTCAGGGTAAAATGTTTGAGGCCAATCATACTGTGTATATCAACGGTAATGATTTTTGATGCACCAGCACCTTTGAATAATTTGCCAAGAACTTTCATTGTAACAATTTCACCTGGTAAAAATTCTGTGTCTTGCCTTGCATATCCCATATATGGAATTATAGCAATTACTTCAGATGAAATTTCTTTGGCTTTTGAAATTAATGATAATGCTTGAATTAAGTTTGTATCAACTGGAGGATACATAGATTGCACCACAATAGACTTTTCTTTTGATATGTTTCCATCAAGTGTAATTTTACTTTCTCCATCAGGAAAAATCTTGACTTCTGATTTTACAAGATTTGCCTTTATCTTTCTAGATAATTTCTTTGCTAAATCCTCTGAAGATTTTCCTGATACTACTGATATCTTATTCAACAAGAAAATGTGATTTGATGGGATTCTTAAGTTTTGAGAAGATCACTCTTCTCCACCACCACGACCAATATCACCTATACCGAATTTATCAATAACTTCATCTCTTTGGTCATTAAGCTTATTGATTTCCTCTTCTTCACGTCTTTCATCTCCCTGATAGACAGTTCTAATTGGCCATGGGATTCTAATGTCATATTTTTTGAACTCTTCATACATTATCATTCTCAAATCTGTCTTTGTTTTGAATTGTGAACCATAATCTCTTACATAAAGCCACAAAGAAAAATCTAATGAAGAATCATTGAATTTGTTAAATCTTACAACTGGTTGACTAATATCAACATGAATATCTTTATCACAACCACAACTTGGTTTGTTTTTTACTAAATATGGACATCGTAATTGTCTAACAAGGTGCCTTCCTTTACTGTCAATTACTTCTTTCATAGCACGTTTCCCAACTTTTACAAGAATTGCTGCAACTTGTTTAGGATCATTAAGATAAGATACTCCTACATCTACAATTGCAGGTACCATTTTTACTTCTTTAGAATAATTGATTATCTGAGCGTTAACAAGTTGCCTTGTAGGAATTACTGCAAATGATTCATTTAATGCGTCTCTAACATATGTCACTCTTGGCGTAATTTTATGCACATATCCATTATATCCAGTATCGAGCTTCACACGCTCCCCCTCTGCAAATATTTTGTCTTTTCGAATCAAAATATACGCAAAATAATTCTGCATTGTTTCTTGCAGTGCTAATCCTATTCCTATGGCTAATCCACCCGTTGCAGTTGCAAGTACAATAAGATCAATTCCCCACCAACTAACAACACCAATAATTACAGCAACAAAAATCCCTAATGGTAAAATCTGAGTAACAGATTTTGGAAGATTTTTTCTCTTTCTTGCTGCATGTCCTGGAGGTTTTCCACCAATAATTATAGGATCAAATCCTCCTAATCTTTTTTCTTCTCTCCATGTATCAATTGGATAAATTTCTTCTATCTCTTGTCCTAGTCTGAGCTTTTTTCCTGACTGATTATTTCCTGAAATGCAGTTATTAAAATAATTAAGATATTTTTTTCTTTCAGATTTTTTCCATTCTTCAAATGGTTCTTTGATTAATTGTTCATAACTTCCAATAGGTAATCCCTTAGTTGTTCTGTATTCTTCAAGAAATTTTCTTCCTTCTTCAGTTTTCAAATTCCTTTCAAAGTCTTCATCAGAAATATTTTCTGGTGTATTTTTAGGTGGAACCCATTTGAAAAGTTTATGAAAGAAGTCATGATCATCATCAGA
>JAOTUX010000112.1 GCA_029863665.1 Candidatus Nitrosopumilus sp. | reverse complement strand
ATAGAGTGTCTGAATTGAAGATTCATCCATAACTTTTTGATTTTTACGGCAGTTAAATTACTATCTAATTTTTCAACATCATACACTTTCAATATCCTACCGTGAGATTCATCGATATAATTTTAGAATCTAAAAAAGAAATACTAGAGAGATGGGCCGGATGGGATTCACCTGCATTATTGGGGATAAAAATGGACGCAGATAGGCAATTAATGCACATTTCTGTTCTGTAATTCTCTTTTTCAAATTTGATAATCTCAATATTATATTAAATTCTATTTGTAACATTAAATTTACACTTGAAAAATTGGAGTTTAGATAAGATTATTTTATTTTCAATATTGGTTTGTTTGATTCCAATAGCAATGAATGAAGCGCATGCCAAAACTTTTGATGTAGTTATTCCACAAGGTTCATCTAATCCAACAAATTTGTATCACTTTGTTCAATCTGAAATAACTGTATCAGTTAATGATAAGATACGATGGATTAATTTTGATGACAATACTCACACTGTTACTTCAGGCTCTTTTAAGGGTGGACCTAATGGAGTATTCAATAGTGGATTATTAGAAAACAGTGAAATCTTTTCTTACATAGTTGGCCCATCTGATATTGGAACCTTGTCATACTATTGTACTATTCATCCATGGATGAATGGAATTGTTACAGTTTTAGATCCTGAAGGTATGCCGGTGGCCATGGTGACAGAGTCTGGATCATTAGAGACAGCATTAGGATATTTACAAGAAGCTCAAGGCTTTGTAGAAAGTGCAAACGAATTTGGAGATACAGGTTATGATGATCAAGCAGCTGTTACTTACATTCAGGCAGCAATTAATTATCATAGAGCTGCACTAGAATACACCTTACTTGAAGACCATGAAAATGCAGCTAAATATCATCATGAAGGAGCTAATCAATACCATAAGGCTGCTTTACATTTTGAAAAATCACAAGATTTTACACAATCAATAATTCAACATCATCAAGCAGGAGTTCATCATCATTTTGCGGGTGTTTCTCATGAAATGGCAGACAATCAAAAAGATGCTAGAAAACATTTTGCAGAGGCAATGCTACATAAAGGAAAAGCTAAGTTTGGCTCAGAGTATATCTTACCGCCAAGGCACCAACTACAATGGATTGGCGATCCTTCCGAACTTGTCTGCAAAGAAGGACTAGATATAATACTCAAATCCACTACAAAACAACCAGTTTGTGTAAAACCTGAGACAGTTACAAAACTTATTGAGCGCGGCTGGGGTCAATACTGAATATTAAAAATCCTAAAAATTGATTACCTTTCAAGAATTTCATCAAAACTAGGTTTTACTTCTTAACACCACAACCACTACAGAATCTATAGCCATCCCTATGTTGAACCCAATGGTGTTGTGTATGACATTTTTCACAAATATGATCAGGGTTTGTCATTATATTACATTATGGCTAAAACAGGTATTAAAAGCACATCCAAATTAATTCTGGTTTAATTTTTCTAGAGAAGAAAAATACACTATTACAATTTTTCCATAATTGATTTATTCGATCGCACAAGGGTCTCTGATCAAGGAAAATCACTCTTCACTTTTAATCTCACAATCTACAAATTCATTATTCCCATACTTGTCATAGCACAAGTCATCATCTTCTCCACCATCCAGAGAATCATTTCCAAAATCATCTAGTAAATGATCATTGCCTGGTCCTCCACTAATGATATCATTCCCAAGTGTGTAAAAAATTTGCAGAATTTAGATTAGTGGTTCTATATTTTGCATCTTTCCTTCCTTACTTGGACAAGACTTTCCTTCATGCTCACCGTCTTTGTATTCTCCATCACCATCTGGTATTACATTACTCGTCTGAGCAACTGCCACATCCATCGGAGTTACAAGTGCAAACATTGCTGTCAATGCAAATACGGCAAAAGCCATGGTGGTCTTGTTCATATGCAGCAAATTACGTCATCTTTGAATTTAAGGATTATTCATGATTGTACCAAATGGTCTTTATGTTGTGAGCCATGATTCTATTATCTAATGGCCGAGACGGTAATCAGACAGTTAATACTTCATGACGTTACACATTTTGGCGTACGTGTACCATTGGGATGATATTCATCATGCATCCTCTTGGAAAGTTTGGGCCAGGGTTTGCAGAAAACCTTCCAAACATGGGATTGCCTGCTGAAATGCAGATTCCAATAGCATTGGCAGAATTTGTTCCCGGAGTACTGTTGATTATAGGAGGACTGACTAGAATATCTGCATCATTGTTGTCAATTGTAATGCTTGGTGCAATCTTTATGGTGAAAGGGGCACAAAGCCTTACAGGAAAAGGGGCGTGGAGCTTGATTTGTTGCTCTTGGCAGGATGTTTAGTTATCATTGTGATTGGTCCTGGAAGAATATCTGTCTCATACATACTCAAGAAAGTTCCAAGGTTCTTGCAATGACACAGTCTAAAACACGCCTTGCTTGACATTAAAAAAATCATTTCCGCATTCTTATTATGCTGTAATTGACTTTTACTCCTTGTGACAAACAAACGGATTATGGTATGCTTGGATGGTTCCAAAGGTTCAATTCGCGCACTAAGAACGGGTATCTTATTTGCAAGACACTTTGATGACACAATTGTTGGTGTTCATAGCAATATTTCACAGGGTTCTCCACGAGCATTTTCCAACCCAAAGATAAAGGAAGAAAAATGGTCAAATAGAACAAAAGAGATTATGCAGTTTGCCAAAGACAAGTGTAAGACTAGAAGAGTGGAGTTTGAGGGAGTAGTTATTGCAGGCTACAACGCTGGAAATGATCTTGTTCGTTTTGCTAATAACAAAAAAAATGAGATCGATCATGTGGTTATTGGCTCTCAAGGAACCGGATATCCAAAAGGGAACTTTTTTGGGAGTGTCTCTAATTTTGTTTTGCACAAGGCAAAGATTCCTGTCACCATTGTGAAATAACGCATGTTCAGAAAAAATTTGAAATTATTTTTTTAAATTCCACGTGGGTACTATAAACACATCATTTTTTGTAGGCAAAAACACGATAAATTGTATCTGAGCTCTTTGATGTATATGCCCAATCACTCAGACTAGCGGTGGTATCCTCAAACATTTCCTGTACATTTGGATGTAATCTGTCATGAATGTCCTTTCCCACAACAATCTGGTTTGGTTGTGCAAGTCCCTGAACCTTTGCTGCCATATTCATTGATGGTCCTAACAGGTCAACAAGAGACTTTTTTTCGTCCGAGCCATATTGCACCACAGTATTTGCACCAAAATCAATTCCAATTTTTATGGCAAGTTTAGGCAAACCTGTGTCCTCCTCACCCAAAATTTTATTGATACCTTCCTTTACCACTCTTAGCATTGATTCAGCGCAGCCGGCTGCATCATCTGCTGCTTGAAGCGAACTCCCCTTACCAACAAAATATCCAATAACAGCATCTCCAGAAAACTTTAGTACAAATCCACCACACTGGCTTATGACATAGGACATCTCCTGTACAAAAGAACTGATCACAGTAGAAAGTTTTTCAGGTGGCAATCTTAAACTCATTTTTGTTGAACCTACAAGATCAACGTAAATGACAGCCATCTCAACTTGTTCATATACATGCTTTCTTAGGAACTCTTCAGACGCATCCACAATACTAGAATATCTATAACCATTTTTCAGAGAATCATGTATACGTTTCTGAACTTCTTTTATCAGGGTTTCAGAGTCTACGGTTTTGTTCTCTGTTTTACCTAAGAGCATATCTACAATGCTGTGTGGCTTGTTATCGTCTTTTTCTGAATTGGGATGCATTTCTTTCATTATGCAATTCTAAATTCATGCTTAACAACCTTATGATGTTGTCATAAGACAACGTGGAGAAGACAGTAAATTTAGATTCTCACATATGAATAAAAACAGAAAATCTAGTCTTGATCTAGTTTACCGTAGAGGGATTTCTGATTATTTCTCTGCAATTAGTTGTATGTGAATTTGATAAAACAATTCCTGCTGACATAAGGATCCTAGATCTACTGGTTAAGACATATTGTAATTACCTTGATGTTAAGTTCTTAATTGACCTAGCATTAACATGTTAAAAATTCAGATGAAAAAAATACTTGTTCCACTGGATGGTTCAGATAACTCCTTCAGGGGATTAGAAAATGCGATTTATCTTGCAAGGCAATGCGGGGCAATTTTAACTGGAATCTTTGTTGTACCTATTCAGACTAGAGAAACTATCAAAAAAATCGGCATCTTTAAAAAAATTATACCTGAAGAAATCAACAAAGTCATGGATTCTGCAAAAACCAAAGCTGCAGAGAATGGAATTGTGTTCAAATATAATATCGTAGGAGGAGATGTCAAAGAAGGCATTGTTGAATTTGATGACGATAAAAAAAATGGTATTGATCTTATAATTATGGGTTCAAGAGGTGCAGGAGATGCTGCAAGCTACTTTGGAAGTGTGGCAAAAACAATTATGCAAAAAGCCAGTATTCCAGTTCTAATTGTAAAATAGACTGTTTTTTCTTATTAGTTCCACGTGGGTCTGGAAATTCCTTCTTTAACTATATCTCCATACACGTTGTGCTGGGAATATAGTTAGAGCGGAAGATTTTGCACTCCTAAATTGAATGATTTTAAATAAAATCATGAACTAGTTTTACAATGAGCTATAACGACATTGGAGATATGTTCTCCCAATACTCTAAGGGGGATCCTAAAAATTGCTAGCAAAGATTTGTTCATGCTATCATCAGGCATTTTTTGTATAAAGCATATTTTCCAGTTTTCACCCCAATCTTTAGGAATTAAAATAGGTCCATGTGGACTCACCCACCATTTCGAGGATTAACAATGGACGCAGTAGGCGTGAAAACATGCTGATATGTTAAAAGAATTCCTT
>JAOTUX010000111.1 GCA_029863665.1 Candidatus Nitrosopumilus sp. | reverse complement strand
TGGAATAGAAAAAAATCCCATGCATTATTCAAAAGATAAACTCAATTATGATCATAAATTTACTATCTGTCATCTAAACATGTGATGATTTTGGACTGATATGGGTGGATATTTCAATCATTTATCTGGTCCATTTCTTTTTAGGATGACTGTTTGTCTTTTTTGATAGAATCTGTTATTGAGATTTTAATTCCCAACAACTTGTAAAATCCTAACAATGATGAAAACACATTCTCTTTGATTTGATTTCAATATTTTATACTCTATTTTTGAAATGATTGGTGTATCTGTGATTAACTATCTTTTTAGAAAGTTTTCATTAAAAATCTTGAAGTTTTTTCATGCATCTCTGATACCTTGTCCATTGCATCAAAAACTGTCTGTTGATTGATGTTTTCTTTATCATCTAATACAACATAAACTCCAATCTTTTGTTTTCCATCTTCATTGATCATCTTGTTGATAGCTTGTACTGAATAACAAAAATCTGACACCTTTTTTTCAAATTTCTTTTTTTCATCATCATTGAACCCTAGATATCTTGAAATCTGATTGTTTTTCATAGTCACTTTTGCGCCTATTACCAGGATTCCTGCCTGTGCTTTTGGTTCAAATATTTCTATTGGAATTCCGTATTGACCTGCATGTTTTACTAGAATTTGAAAAGTGTTTTCTGAATTTTTTGCGTCTTCAAATGAAAGACCTTCGTGAATCAACCATCTTTCTACATTATCTCGCATTCTAGATGTACTCATGATAAAATAATTCAAACTAGTTCTATATGATTCTAAATTCAAATGATTACTACTCTAAATTTCATATATTTTTAAATTCGAATTTAGAAACATAAGTAATCATCAGTCTTGCATCTTTAACTCAGGCAAGACAAAAACCTTGTTTGGTTTTATCTTTAAGATGATTCTTTTCTCACCATCACGCTTGAATGGATAGTGATCTCGGTTCATGTATTGCTTTGTGAGCCTGTCTGCATGCTCATATTGGTAATCAGGGATTATCTCATCTACTGCTCCACGTATGGTAGTCATGTCAAGAGGATTGTTTTTTGAGACAACAGAGACTGCCACGCGTGGGTCACGCAGAATATTTTTGTGCTTTATTCTTCCTTCAGCAGTGTTTATCAAAATATGACCATTTTCGTAATTTGCCCAGACTGGAGATAATTGCGGAGAGCCATCCTTCATCAAAGTTGCAACAAAAACCAAGTTTTTTGCGCCAAAAAGATCAATTGCCTTTTGTTCCATGGATTTTTTTTCATTAAAGTCAATTTATACTTCATGTTGATGGGTTTTTTTGGAATTATTCATCAAAAAAAGCTAAATTTCATTTTATAGCAAATGCTAGTCAACATCCATCTGTTGGAGACAGTCTACTTTTTGAGGGATTTTCTTGTTTTTTTAGAGTATAGCGCACCCTAATCATACAATCCAATCACTCCAAGTGACACTTGCTACATTATCAAACTGTCAGAGACGCGATTTTTTTGACTTTGATTTACTTTTTCCAGCATTTGTTTTTGACTGTTCCATGACTCTAGTCATTGCTCTGTTGACTATTTCCATTAGGACATACTGCGAGTATAGCGGGTCAGATTTTTGCTTTGATTTCAGAATAGCCTTTGGGGCAAGAGTATCTAAGACGTCCTCAAGCTTCTTTGATGTGTTTTTTATTGCAGAAGAGTATTTTGTATCAAAATCTTCTGGGACATTATATCCAAGTAATTTTGTGGAGGTACTGTAATATTTTGTGACGGCGCCTCGAGTTTCTTCAATCTTTGCAATTTCTATCAGACCAGATTCCTTTAGTATATCCAAGTGGTGTCGTACAGTAGTCAATGCCTTTACGTGTCCAGATTTTTTCAGATGATTACAAATTTGTGCAGCAGTTAACAATTTTTTGTACAGCATCTGAACTATCTTTATTCGTGCAGGATCATCCATAGCACGGGCTTGTTCAATACTTGTAGTAACGGTACGATTTACCATTACAGGTCTTTCTAACAGTGTTGACATGTTATACATAATTTTGTTGTAAGCTAAAAGTCAACAACATCACATTTTTTGGCCAATTAGATCAATTTTTTTTAATGTGTATGATTGCAATACAGATTATCTCATACCAGTATCATTTTGATAATAATGGTAGTATAATGATAGTTGTACTATGATACACATAGTATTTGTTGCAAAAATATCACAATAGAATAACGATAGTGATAGCAATACAACATTGATAAGAAATAATGAAAATGTTAGATCCAGGAAACCATTTGGTAAGACAGGGCAAAAGATGTATGATTGGAGAAATAATGATTCGAGTTGAAGTGGTGTTTAGTGATAAGTAAGAGTCAACATGTAGTCAATCATTCTAAAAAGAACGCTGTGTTATCTTTTCGTATGCTGTAATGTATCGCATGGTCATTTTTTCTATAATCTCTTTTGGGATTGATGGCGGTACTGGTTCTTTTCCCTGATTTCTGAATTCATCAAACTGTTGCTGGTATCCGTTTTCAGAAAGCCAGTCGCGCAGAATTTGCTTGTCATATGCTTCCTGTGTTTTTCCGATTTCATAGGAGTCTTTGGGCCACAGACGATACTCATCAGGACCAATTGAATCACCCAAAGTAATTTTTCCATCCAATAATCCAAATTCCAATTTCAAATCAGCTAGAATAAAGTCGGCATCATCTGCAATCTCTGCCATCTTTTTGTAAATCTCAATTGATGTTCTCTCAAGCCATGTGTATTGTTCTTCTGTAACAAGTTTCATCTCCAGTGCTTTTTGTTTGTCAACAGGTATGTCATGTTCAGATTTTGTTGTAGGATCAAATAGTGGCTCTATTAGTTTTGCAGCTAAAGTAGTATCAGTATTTTCTGGGAGTGTAACTTCTCCTTTTTTCCATCGATTCACCAGACTGCCATACAAATAACCTCGTACAACACATTCCATTGGAAGCATCTGCATCTTTTTTACAACAATTTCGGTGTCAGATTTTGTTTTGAGGTAATGATTTGGAATTGTCAATTTGTCAAACCAGAATTCTGCAAACTTGCACAAAACCTTACCTTTGTTTGGTATATCTTCTTTGAATTTAACATCATATGCAGACACCCTGTCAGAGAACTTGAAAACTAGAGTGTCATCTTCAAGATCATAGAGGTCTTTTACCTTGCCAGAGCCTACAAACTTCAATAATGTTTTTTATTTTTTCTTACAATTTAATCATTTTTTATGAGAATATTGCATTAATTCCGGTTCAAATCATACCAAAAGAATAACATTAAGGAGATATACCAAGGGAGATAAAATCAGACCCATGTGGAAAGATCACATTGAATAATAATTGGGCGTAAAAATTATTTCAAAATTTCTCCCCATTAAGATAATCCTAAATTGATTCAAGGTCCTAATTACAGATTTAGATTCACAGGTATTTGTTCATCAATTTGAGGAATAAATTGGACGCAAATAGAAATGAAGATATTTTACCCGATGCATTTTTCACCCTTTACGGAATAGACAACAACCAACTGTGGATCCGAAACCGACTGTTCAAAACTTTCAGATCCAGGAAATTCTGTAAATGTTGTAATTAATCCATCGTGTTCGTCCCAAAGAAGGGTTTTTGTAGAAATTTTGTATCTTCCATGTTTGTCTGTAATTCCCTGTGCAATTGTTTGATTGGTAGGACATGGACCATCACTTTTTATCAGAATAGGCATTTGTGAAATTCGATTTCCAGAATCATCGGTCAGTTTTCCCTCAAATACTATGGTCTGACCTTCATTAAAGCGAGGTTGCCTAAAATCAACCATTGCAAGAATCGTCTGATTTTTTACTTCGGGTTCCAAGAAAATTGTGTTGTTTTCGTTTGCCTTTTTTTCAATGATTCCTCGCTTTATCAAAAACTCTATGGCATTTGAAAATTCTTGATCTGAAATGATAGAATTTTCACGCCAAACTACCAACATATCCAACCACGACAAAAGATCTTCAGGGATATTATAACCTGAAATTTCTGATTCTGTGATATGATTATTGTAATACTCGTTTAGTAAGACAGACTTGCAGTTAGGACAGGATGTTGTAAACTTGTTATCCATCATAACTAGATAATACGATTTAGGACCGTTCAAATCAAGTGATTCATTTGACCACTTTTGTTTGACATCGAAACATACCGATATGGTTTGTGTCTGGTTAACTCTGAGGGAATGGTTCAACAGTTCACATTCAAAAAGACTTTGCGGTATAGCAATATCTTGTATTGTGTTTTCATTCCTGTAAAAATTATTTCGGAGTTGTCTATAAGTCACGCTAGTATTCTTCTATTAGATATTTATCCTTAGATGCAGATACTAAGCATCATACCCCGTCGAATAAGAAAAATTAGTTATAAACATACGATTCCAAGTTTATTACATGCGCAAGGAATTTGTAATAAAAAGAATTGATGCTTCGCCTGATGGTGCACCCTATGTTATAGTTTCATTGACATCTGCAAAAGATTTTCAAGATGGAAACAAAAATTCATCCCAATTTGATCCTTCAAAAATGATGGATCCTTCCAAAATGGGAGATATGGTGAAAGATCTAAACAAGATGCTTTCAGGTATGGGCGGAATAATGTCTAGAGGCACATCGCTAAAGCTTGATATGCACGAATACAAAGAGATGAATCTTTCTGTAGGAGACAAAGTCTATCTTGACCTTACTAAAGATGAAAACCTAGGTGTTTGATTTTTGTACCGATAGGGAAATAATGAATCTTTATTTATATTACAAATTTTGGATAGTATAAAAAGTACTAACTATTGAAAACTAAATCAAAGTGAATTTACGTATTGACGTAGTTTTTCAGTTTTTTCTTCAACTGATAATGGCAATAGTTCCTCCATCATGATGAGAGAG
>JAOTUX010000110.1 GCA_029863665.1 Candidatus Nitrosopumilus sp. | reverse complement strand
TAAAAAGTTTTGGGAGATATAAAGATGGTTAAAACGGGGAATTCAAAAGACAGATGTCCCAGATGTGGGAAGGGCACTCTAGTTACAGATGCTAATACGGGAGAGAATTTTTGTGGAAAATGTGGATTTGTGATTACTGACAAAGTAGAAGAGTCAGGTCCAGAGTGGAGATCATTTTCCAATGAAGGTGAAAATAAAAGTCGAGCTGGAGTTCCAACATCACTTGCCATGCATGACATGGGGCTAGCAACAGTCATCAATCCTCAAAACAGAGATGCAACTGGAAAACCACTAACAGCTTCTATGAAAAGTACAATCGAACGTCTCAGAACATGGGACAGTAGAAGTCAAGTTCACGAGCCAGTAGACAGAAATTTCAGACAGGCATTTAGCGAATTAGACAGATTAAAAGATAAACTTGCAGTAGGAGATGCAGTTATTGAAAAAGCAGCTTACATTTACAGAAAAGCATTAGAGAAAGGATTAGTTAGAGGTCGTTCTATTTCGGCGTTGATTGCTTCTGCACTATATGCAGCATGTAGAGATACTGAAACTCCTAGAACACTAAAAGATATTGGACAAGCAAGTAACATTAAACGAAAAGATATTGCAAGATGTTATCGTCTCTTGTTAAGAGAATTAAATCTGAAGATGCCAGTTGTTGATCCAGTTAAATGTATTTCAAGGATTGCAAGTAAAGCAGGATTATCAGAGAAAACTAAAAGAAAAGCAACAAAAATTTTACAGACTGCAGAAGAGAACAAAATTTCTGCAGGAAAAGACCCAATGGGACTAGCAGCAGCAGCATTATATGTAGCATGTGTTACAAATGGAGAAAATAAAACACAGAGAGATGTAGCTGAAGCAGCGGGAGTAACAGAGGTAACAATTAGAAATAGATACAAAGGATTGAAAGTAGCACTAAACCTCTAGGTTAGGTTCTCTTTTTGAATAAAATTTACTGACAAATAATATAGTAATAGACAAAACACCAGAAATTAAGAGTATAATTTCCAAAGATGACATCAATGAATGTGAAAAGGCATCTTCAACAGAAATAGAATTTAGTTGAGAAATGAAATTGACATATGAAAATACAAAATAATTAGTAGCCCAATGAATCAAAAGGGAGACCACAAACCCATATCTCAGATATACCCAACCCAAAATAATTCCACTTGCAGTAGCTTGAGCAAACTTACCTTCACTCCAAGATTCGCCAAGAGCAATATGTGCAAAACCAAAGAAAATACCAACAAAAACAATCAAGAAAATTGCTTTTTTATTATCATAAATATTCAAAGTTTTAGGATTCCACAGACATCTGAAAAAGTATTTTGCCGAAGAAGTGCGAGAATACAAAGCAAATAATGGAATTCCAATTAAAATCAAACGAAAGCCAAACTCTTCTATCAAAGGAGCAAGACTAACATAGAAAAATTGAATCAGATCATTTTCAACAAATGGAGGAGTAATTTCAACACCAAACTCTTCTTGAATAAAATTAATCATCATTGAAATAAAAATCAATATTGAAAACCATTTTGTCACTCCAATCATATAATTCGATGTAGTATCAAATTTTCCAAAAGAGATTATAGGTGAAAGGGATTTTAAAAATGCAGTCTTGGGACCTAGCATTGCAATTACGAAAATTATTGCATAAAAAGTCCACAGTACAACAAATGCATCTCCAATGCTGACATCAATTGGCATTTGATATAATTCAGTTTCAACAAAAATATCTAAATGAGTAAGAGGGTATTCATAATTAATATCACCACCAATTTCACTTTCAAAAATTACGTAGATTCCAATTGGAAAAGAAATAAGAAGTAAACCAAAAATTATAGACAACAATGCAGTAAAAGGAATTCCAAGAGCTTGAAGCGTTTTATTTGAATTTTGCAATTTGTTCTAGTGTAGTTCGATACTATCTTCAGCAAAACCTAAGTTAATCAAAGTATCTTTAATCGTATCCCGATGATCACCTTGTAAGAAGATATAGCCTTCTTTTGCAGTTCCACCACAAGCATATTTATTTTTGAGTTCTTTGGCAACGGTTTCTAAATTATTTAGCTTAGGATCTAATCCTTCGATCATAGTACCTTTTTTCTTGAATCGTCTAGTCTCTAATCGAATTATAATTTTAGTACTATCTTTGGCAAGTTCACCACAAGCACACAAGTCTTCTGGAAGACCACAAGTATTACAAATTACTGCCATTCGTTCGAAATAAATTCAATTGTACGCACTATTAAGCCTTGTTTGAATACAATTAAAAATTAAAAACAATAGGATTTTTTAGATAGAGATTTGAAGAAAAAGAGTGACAGAAGATCTTACAAAAAAAGCATCTGAAATGTTACTCAAAGGGGCAACAATGCTTAGTGAACCTTGTCCATATTGCTCAGGGGTAAGAATAATGAAAGAGGGGCATGCATTGTGTACAAGTTGTGGACGTGAACCTGAAAAGAAAGATATTCCTGAGGGGGAAACAATATCCAAAGTAAAATTACCTCTAGAAGAAATGTTAGAAAAAAAGATAGAAACACTGTCAAATGAACTAGAGCAGGAAAAAGATCATGAAAAACAACAAAATATTCTAAAATCAATTAATTCCCTATTAGAAACCATAGAGAAAGTAAAGGGCAAACAATAAAGTTTTTATGTTAAAATCCGTGTTGTCGAATTATGAGTAGTAAAAAATCAGCACCACTTCCAGCATCAAGTGGAGGTCTCATGAGGTTCTTTGAAGATGAGACAAAGGGATTCAAAATAGATCCTAAAATCGTAGTATCAGTACCAATCAGTTTAATTGCAATTTCATGGGTAATCGATATTTTTCTAGCTCCGTGAAAAAATAATGGAAAAAGATCCAGACGACGTTTCAAACATACACAACAGGTTTTCCCTTACTCTAGTCAATCCAGCATCACATTATTTCTCACTTGTAGGTTCCCTGACAGTAGCAGTGGTAATTGTACTTGCAACATATTTTGGCTACTTGAGTGATTTTGATACCAACGAAATTTGGTATAGACTGCCAGCCGTGATCGGAGTATTAGTATTAACACAGATATTAGATACCAGATTTACAAAGAAAAAAGAATATTCAAAGTCACTACATTCATCCTTGTTTGGAAGTATGTTGTGGGTAGTCACACTTTTGATGGGATTACTAGCAAGTATAGTATTATCTAAAGAGACATCATTGTTCTTTGTAACTTTTGGAATGTTTCTATTTGTAAGTTTCAGGATAGGGATTTACACTACAACACTAGGAGTAAGTATCAAAAAGGCATGGGCAATATGCTTTGTTCAACCTCTAGCAATGTTTTTTGTACTAATTCCACAAAACATGTGGTTTTCAATACTGACAGATCCCATGGCTTTAGGATACGGAGTATCTTTTATGATAATTGCAAGTGTGTGGTCATTCCTTACAGACAGGGCAGGAAGACCAGGTATGGAAAGTACTCATAAAACTATTCAAGCATATCTTGCATCTCAAGGAAATGATTTTACAGATGCTGAAAAACTTATGGAGCAACGTTCCAACGAAACAAAGGTATCTACATCTCAAATAAGATTATCATCATCAGATGGAAAGACGGAATTTCGAATGGTGTTACCAGAAATACATCCAGGTCCATACCATCCTGTAGGAGGAAGCAACATACCATATCTAATTTACAAAAATCTAGCATCATCAGCAATGGTCATGCATAGTATATCAGATCATGCATTAAATCTACCATCAAGAAACGAGGTTGAAATTTATCTAAAGAATTTAGAAAAAAGTGAAGTCAAAGAAGACGGAGTAAAATGTACAGAACCAGTTACAGTTCAAGTTAACAAATCAAGAGTAATAGGTTTGCTTTTTGGAAATTGTCCATTATTGTTTCTATCATTATCGCCACACGGTATGGAAGATATTCCAAGCTATATGAAAACAGAAATTGAACAATATGCAAAAAACAGAAATTATTCAAGAACAATGATAGTAGATTGTCATAATGCCATGGGAGCAGAGATTTCAAGAGAAGATGGAGAAGACATGTTAAATGCAACAAAGTCTTGTTTAGATACTTTAATCACAAAAGATAGTTTTCCAATAGAATTTGGTTATGCAAATTCGGATGACATGGATGTGTGGACAGAAGATTTGGGAATGGGAGGATTGGGAATTGTTTGCCTTAAAATAAATGCTAAAAAATATTTTCTTGGATGGGCAGATGCAAATAATATGGAAAACGGAGTAAGAGAGAAAATTGTAGATAATTTTGCAAAAAGGGATTATCAATTACTTGAGATTTGCACATCAGATACGCATTATGCACCAGTAAAAGCTAGAAATAGGAATGGGTATTACCAACTAGGTCTAATTACAAGTGCAGACAAACTCTCAAAATGGTTTTGGAGTATTGCAAAGAAATCAGAAGTAAGCACAGAATCAGCAAAATTTGAAATTTTAGAAAATGAGACAAAAGTAAAAGTTATGGGTCAAGGCATCTATGAAGACTATTCCAAAGCATTGGATAATTCTTTAAAAATCACTAAAATGTTTGTAATTGGCGGAGTTTTGTTCTTCATCACTAGTCTGTTTTTATAGTATAGCCTGATTTTACTAGACTGCCAGATATGACACCAGTTTTTGGTGCAAAATATGCAATTCTTTGACCAAGATCGAACTAGTTTTCAATTAATTGAAATTGGTATCGACGTAATTGAAGTTCCCATGACTGAGATCGATTCGACAAAGTTTGTAATGATTGGATTATCTAAAGATGATACTGACCAGTTTTGGAAAGATATTGACTTTCCAATTCAAATTATGAATAAAGGCAAATTAACAATTTATCGAATAGGAGAAAGTATTTCATTTCCACGTTACACGTATGTGATTGGAGATGTCTTGCGGATTGAAATCAAC
>JAOTUX010000109.1 GCA_029863665.1 Candidatus Nitrosopumilus sp. | reverse complement strand
CATGTGAATATCAAAGTCTTTGAGTGTACCATGAATAGTTTTAGTATTTCTCAATCTAAGTAAAACAACTTTATCTTTACTGTTATTCATTAATGTCGAAATTTCATCTGCCATAATTATCACTTAGACCTAATTCTTGCTCCTCATTTTTTTTTGCTTACTTGCATATATAGATCGACAGTACCGCTTCCAATTGGAATATTACTACCAACAATTACATTTTCAGTGATACCCTTGAGTTGTTCAATTTCTCCACCAAGTGCAGCATGTGCAATTGTCGGAACAGTAATTTCAAATGCAGCTCGGGCAAGAACGCTATCTTTTGTTCCGGCAATTCCATGTCGACCAATTTGTTGCATATAACCTCTTGAACACATCAAGTCAGACACTAACATAATGTATCTATTATCAACCTCTAATCCTTGATCACCTAATGTATGATTAAGTTCATCTATCAATGCATTTCTTGCAGCTTCAATACCCAAAGTTCCTGCAATTTCAAAGACATTATTTGTTCTCACATTTCTCTTATCAATACCTTTAACCTCAAGTAGCTTCGTAATGTTAGAACCGGTTGTCTGGATAATCCATTCATCATCTTTTTGAACTAACGTAACACGTTCAATTTCTGGTACTCCTTTAACAGTAGCATTAAGAACTTTATTTCTAATTGCAATAACTGTTGCAGTATCAGATTCTTCAACTAGTTTTAATGTGATTAACTCGCCAGTTGTTTCCATTTTGAATTTTTTATTTGATGAAAGTGCAGTTTCAACTTCAGTAATAGAACATCCTCGTTCACGAAGTCTATTTTCACTCAAGATTAATTTAATTTCAGTAGAATAATCAGTTTCACTATCAGCAATTAATGCACTTACCTTAGTTTGTAAAACATTTCTTGCAACCTCAATTGCTTTTTCTCGGGATTTCTTTGATTCCTCGTCTAGATAAATATCCATAGTTGGAGTAACAGGTTTTTTTCTTGCATCAACTAATTCAATTAATCTTGGAAGACCTAATGTAACGTTTCTTTCTTTAATGCCGGCAAAATGGAATGTTCTCAAAGTCATTTGTGTGCCAGGTTCACCGATAGATTGAGCAGTAATAATTCCAACTGCTTGTCCCGGTTCTACTTTAGCTTTGTTATAAAGTGATAGTCCTTTCTTACATACAACTTCTACACCTTCTTTACTTAAGTTCGAATTTTGTAAGGCATCAGTGACAAGTGAAGTTAATCTTGGATTAAATGTCTTAGTATATTTCTTAGCAAGAATATCAATTTCATCTTTTGTGGCCTTCTTTCCAGAATCAACAATAGTTTGAGATTCAGCTAATCTAGTAGCATTAAATGCTTCACCATGATCACTTTTTGCCACATCTATTCCATCTTCGCCATAAAGAAATTGAACAATGTGTCCGTGTGGATCTCTTACAGTTCCATCATATTCTAATCTAATGTGTTCTAGTGCATTAATCAATCTACGTTGCATGTAACCACTTTGTTGGGTTCTAACTGCAGTATCTACAAGTCCTTCACGTCCTCCCATTGCATGGAAAAAGAATTCTAATGCAGAAAGACCTTCTCGATAATTAGATTTTACAAATCCATGGGCATCTGGATTATTATCATGTTCTTGGTAATGAGGTAATGCTCGGTTATTATAGCCATCATGCAGTCTATTTCCTCTTCTGGATTGTTGACCTAATGCACCTGCCATTTGACCTACGTTTAGAGATGAGCCTCTGGCACCAGTAGTGGCCATGATTTTTCCAGCATTACTATCATCAAGAGAGTCATTTGCAGTTGAACCTGCCTTATCTCTTGCCTTACCTAACTCATTTACAATATATGCTTCTAAGGCTTCTTCAGGCCTCATACCTCTTGTAAGTTTTAAAGTTCCTTTCTCATATTGATCAGTTAAATCAGAGATGACATCATAAGTTCCTTGAATATCATCTAGAATTTGCAATCTATTTTTTTCTGGTACTTCAAGATCACCAAACCCATAACTGAAACCATAATGGGTGATGAATTGTTTAACCATAATTAGGATAGAGTTGAGAAAACTTTTTCCAGTTGCATTACCATAATCTTTTGTAATTCTGTGTAAAACACTTTCAGGTTCTTCTGCACCAATAGATGTTTTATCAATTACACCGCTAATTAATTCGCCATTTTTAATTACAACGTCTTTTTGTGGACCATTTGTTCCCTTAGACCATTTTGATGTTAGTACATAATTGAAATCTTTTGGAAGGAATAATGAGAATAATTGTTTACCGGTGTAAACTGGACCATCTTTTGTTTTTGTAGGTTTAGGAAGTGGACCAGTATGGCCACCAAGCATTGCATAGTTTGAAAATTCTTGAACAGATAGAACTGTATCATCTTTAGTTAACAAGTATGCACCAGTAACAAAATCTCTGAGTGCCCCAATGATTGGGCCACCATATCTTGGAGATATTAATTGATCTTGAACTCTCATCAAAAGAATTGCTTCAGCTCTTGCTTCCTCACTTTGGGGAACATGAAGATTCATTTCATCACCATCAAAATCTGCATTGTATGGAGGACATACAGATGGATGTAATCTGAAAGTTTTACCTGGAAGAACTCGAACATAATGAGCCATAATAGACATTTGGTGTAACGATGGTTGTCGGTTAAACATAACAATATCTCCATCTGCAAGGTGTCTTTCAACTAAATATCCAATTTCAAGTGTTTCAGCAATTGTAGAACGATCTTCTACAAAATCCAATCTAATTTTGACACCATCAGGTCTAACGATATAATTTACACCTGGGAAGGTATCAGGTCCATTAATTACAAGTTTTCTCATTCTCCCAATATTCCATTCTGTAACAATTTCAGGAATTGTTAGTTTTGTAGCAACAGCTTCAGGAACTCCTACTTCAGACAAATCCAGATTAGGATCTGGAGATATAACAGTCCTACTTGAAAAATCAACTCTTTTTCCGGATAATGAGCCTCTAAATCTTCCTTCTTTTCCTTTGAGTCTTTGAGTTAAAGTTTTTAGAGGACGTCCGGAACGATGATGAGCTTGTGGTATTCCAGAAACCTCATTATCAAAATATGTTGTAGTATGATATTGTAACAAATCAACCAAATCCTGTACAATTAAAGGTGGAGTTCCTGCTTCTTTACTTTCTTTAAGTCTTTGATTAACTCTGATAATATCAACCATTTTGTGAGTCAGATCATCTTCAGATCTTATTCCTGTTTCAAGAATTATTGATGGTCTAACAGTCACTGGAGGAACAGGCAGGGCTTGAAGAATAAACCATTCTGGTCTAGCAGTAACAGGGTCATATGATAATAATTCTAAATCTTCATCAAGAATTTGTGAAAATCTTTCTCTGATGGTAATAGGGAGTAGTCTATGTTCACCAATTTCTGTTTTCTCAACAAAAATAGTTGGTTTTGTAAAAACTAACTCATATTGTGTTTTTCCGCAATGAGGGCATTCTTTAGCTTTTTTTGCTTTTTCTATAATTTGTTCTGGTATACGTTTTTGTGAAATTACAGTATAAGCTGCTTGTTTATTTTTGATTTTATTGAATGCGTTTAAGTCATCTTGAGGAACTTTAAGTCTCGCACAAGAACGACATGTTGATTGTAATAATTTGTATATGTTATCAATAAAAGCAATATGCAATACAGGTTCAGCAAGTTCAATGTGTCCAAAATGCCCTGGACATCTTGCTGCAGTATTCCCACAGGTTAGACATTTTTGCCCAGGTTCAAGAGTCCCTAGTCTACCATCCATAAGACCACCTTGAACTGGCATTCCATCTTCATCATATGTCTCAGGAGCAGTAACTTCAGCAACAGAGTATTTTCGAATTTCAGTTGGAGACCATACTGAAAATCGAATTCCATCAATGGATTTTATTGCTTGAATAGACATTAGACTTTCTCCTTAATTAATAATCTAGGTGCGACATTAAGACTCTGCATTTCCTGTAAGAGTAATTTGAATGCATATGCTACAGATACAGAGGAGACTTTAGCTTTATCGCCACAGACTCTGCAAACATACTTTCTTTGTTTAATGTCATGATACGCAACTAGACCACATCTTTCACATACAAAAATGTCAGATTTGTCAGACTCATCTAGTAATCTATCTTTTAGAATCATTGAAGCACCATATGCAATTAAACAGTCTCGTTCCATTTCACCAAATCTTAAGCCTCCACCTCTAGCTCTTCCTTCAGTTGGTTGTTTGGTTAACATCTGAACTTGTCCACGTGCCCTCGCATGAATTTTATCTGCAACCATATGATGTAATTTTTGATAGTAAACAACACCAATAAAGACTTCAACCGGAAATGATTTTCCAGTTCGTCCATCATACATTATTTCTTTACCAGAATATTTGAAACCATGTGCATCCATTACCTCTTTAACTTCATCCATTTTTTCACCTACAAATGCAGAGCCATCAAATCGATTTCCACGTAGTGCTGCAGCTTTTCCACAAACAGATTCCATCATCATTCCAACGGTCATTCTCGATGGAAATGCGTGAGGATTAATCAATACATCAGGAGACATTCCATTTGCAGTATAAGGAAGGTCTTCCGCTTTAGCTAAAATTCCAAGTACGCCTTTTTGTCCATGTCTTGATGCAAATTTGTCACCAATTTCAGGAATTCGCATATCTCTTGCTCTAATCTTGTACATTTTTCCACCTTCATTTGATTGAGTCATAACAACAGTATCTATCACTCCAGCTTCAGACGGTCTTACACCAATAGAAGTATCTCTTCTATAAGGACCAGTGGATTCAAACTCTCGATATTCTTCCATGAATCGTGGAGGACTAGTTTTGCCAATCAAAATATCACCTCCCTTGATAGGAGCTTCTGCTGCAACAACCCCATCTTCTTCAAGTAGTCTGTATGCACGT
>JAOTUX010000108.1 GCA_029863665.1 Candidatus Nitrosopumilus sp. | reverse complement strand
CGTAAGTCAGGCGTTGGAGCTCACCACAATTGACTCTTCATTAAAAAGTGAGTTTGTTGATGAAATAGTTAACAACAAACTAACAATAAAGCAAATTCGTAGCATAAAAAAAACTATTGCACCAAAATTCGAAATAGATAAACTCATTTCTCATAAAAATAAATCTCTCAACTTGGTAAAGAAAAGTAATTTAGCTCTAAAAATTACGCTTTCAAGAATTGACGATCTTATAGAAGATGCTCACGGTATTGATCCAAAACAAAGAGTTGAAATGATTAAATTTTTGATGTGTCTTAGATTAAAAATTCATTCTATGATTGATGATACAATTAAATTCAAAAAGAATTTATCCTGAAAAAATATTATTGTTTATTGCCCAATAAATGGTGGGGCCCATTCTTTGAGAAATTTTTTGTATTCCTCTTCAGTGTATGTTAGAGCATAAATTGATGCTTCTGTCTGTGGAATAAAGTCATACACTTCATATATCTGAATTATGTCTCCAAACAAATTTCGATAAATATCGTTTTCATTATCTGCCATTTCGTTTGACAGAAATGATTTCACTGTAATCCAATCATATCCTCCTCGAGTTCTCCCTGAAAATAAAACAAAAGGGGCATCGTTTAGATATTTTTTCAATCCTTCCAGTCTTTTAGGAAGTGCTTGTGATGTTCTAAATGTGACCAGATCTACTCTGATTACTTTATGTGGAATTTTTTTTACATCCACAGTTATTGTGTATCCTTTGATTACGCTTTCTTCCTCGAGTTTTGATATTCTTGATTCTATCTCTTCCTCTGTTAGATTGTAATTGAATCCATTCAAATAATCCCAAATCTCAAAAACTGCTTGTTTTGAATTTTGAGAAAGAGCTGAAATTATTAACTCATCAATCTTGTCTATCATACAAGTTAATTTTATCTTGAGTATTTAACGAATCTTATTATTGTTTTACTTTATGTACAGAAATTATTTTTCTGCTGGTTGTATTTTAATATCTGTTTTTATTTTTTATTTTTGTGGATTCTGTCCTATCTGAAAGCATAGGCTACCTTGTATTAATCGGAGTTGGCCTAATAATGGCATTATCTGTCACATTAATGGTAAAGGCTGAGACAAAGTGGCTTGGTACTAGAAAAACATCTGAATGGTTCTATACAGCCGGTCGAACCATCAAAACTGGATTAATTGCATCATCTATCGTATCTGCTTGGACATGGGCTGCAACTCTTTTACAATCATCCACTGTAACTTATGAATTTGGATTGGGGGGTGCTTTTTGGTATGCTGCAGGTGCCAGCATCCAAGTAATCTTGTTTGCTATTATTGCAATTGAACTGAAAAGAAAAGCCCCTATGACTCATACTTTTCCTGAAATGATCTATGTCCGATTTGGAAAGCATTCCCATAAGGTATTCCTATTTTTTGCGTTAATGACAAATACAATAGTAACTGCAATGCTTGTATTAGGTGGAGCTGCAGTAATTAATTCTCTAACGGGTGTAGACATTACACTGGCTGCATTTCTGATCCCAGTTGGAATAATCCTTTACACAATTTTTGGTGGTCTCAAGGCAACTTTTTTTGCAGAGTATCTTAACACTTCGTTTATTTTTGTTGTAGTGTTGCTCTTTGTAACTGTAATTTATTTTGCAACTCCTGAAATTGGTGGTATTTCTGGAATGTATGAAAAATTAACTCATGCATCACTATTGAAACCTGTTGAGGGTAATGCCCTTGGATCATATCTTACATTGGTATCTATTGGTGCTCTGATATTTGGTATAATTAACATAGTGGGTAACTTTGGAACTGTCTTTGTTGATCAATCTTATTGGCAGAGAGCAATTGCTTCTAGACCAAAGGCCGCTACTGGGGGATTTATCTTGGGAGGGTTATCTTGGTTTGCAATTCCCTTTACTTTAGCTACAACCCTTGGACTAGCAGCTATTGCAACTGGTGTAACTTTAACTGAAAATGAAATTGGATTGGGACTTGTTGCGCCTACTACTGCAACAAATCTGATGGGCGATTTTGGTGCTATTCTTATTTTAACCATAATTTTTACTGCAGTAACTGCTGCTGGCTCATCACAACTAGTTAGTGTTTCTTCTCTTGTAACATATGATGTATTCCGTACTTATCTAAAACCTTCTTCTTCTGGACGTCAATTGATGAGAGTTTCTAGATTTACTATTCTTGGATTTGGAATGGGTATGGGGTTGTTAGCCTCTATACTGTTTCATTCTGGTTTTAGTTTACAATATGTTTATCTGATGATGGGAATCCTGATAGGTTCTGCAGTATCTCCTATTTCATTTGCTTTGTTATGGAAAAAAACTAACAGGTATGCTGCAACATGTGCTGCAATTGTAGGTCTTATATCTGGTGTTTCCTTATGGCTTATGTCCTCATATTTCATGTATGATGAAATCACTCTCTCTTCAACAGGGAATCTTTTTCCACTCTTAATTGGAAATGTAGTATCAATTGTTGTAAGTTTGACAATTACAATTATTGGAAGCATAATAAAACCTGAAAACTTTGATTTTGGCATCATGAAACAAAAAATCCTTGTTGTTGATGACAAAGTTCGCTCAATGTTAGAACATGATACTGATGATAATTTACTTCAACGTTCATTGAAATTTTGTAAACGATCTGGATTTTCAATATCTATTTTTCTTGTGATTGTTTTACCTGCATCATTATACCTTACTGAATTTGTATTTGATGATTATTCATTTCATATTTGGATTTGGCTTGCAATAATTTGGGCTTTTACGGCAGCAGGCATTATAATATTTTTACCATTAATTGAGGCCAGGAAAAGTATCAGTGAAATTTTTCATAAAGCAAATATGAATTCAGAAATAAAATATCAAATAGATGGGTCTCGATTTCCTGAAGATAATTTACCAATAATGAAAATTTTAGTGCCAATAGATGGCTCTGCAAGATCATTGAAGGCATTGTATCATGCAAATTATCTTTTCAGGGGTGCTGCCAAAGTTAGAATTTACTTGTTACATGTAATTGTATGGACTGATGAAAATGAGGAAAACATCGATGATGAATTAGCTTTGCAGATTCAAGAAGAAGGCCGATTAATTCTTAGAAGTGTTGTTTTACCAAGACAGATCAACGATTACAAGAGAATCGTCAAATTAGGAGATCCTGCTGAAAAAATATCAGATCTTGCAGATACTCTTAAAGTTGATATGATAATAATGAATAAGAAGGGATTGGGAAAATCTACTTCTGATTTTGGATCAGTCACTAAAAAAGTACTGTCTCTTACCTCGAAACCTGTGATTTTGTTGGATTAGGCATAAATTTATCTTCATTAAATGAACATTCTAGAATTTTCTATGTACCTTTGAATATTTCATCACATCACTAGTTTTTTCTTGTTTTAGTAAATGATGCTCCTAGAATTCTCTTTCTAGTAATTTCTAGTATTTTGTAAATTATGTCGAAAACTGCATCTGTCTTGGTTTCTAAAATTCTTATTATTATTCCTGATTCATCTGAAAGGATAGATGTCCCAACTGATCTCAAATTTTTGTCTTTGATGTACTCATTAATGCAATTTTCTATATCAATAACATCTTTTTTTCTAGTTAATATATAGACTGTTCCTACTATGTTGAATTCACCTAGTATCCCTAAGTCTTTTAATTTTTGTTTTCTTGGTTCAATCTTTGCATTTTCTAAAATTCTAATTATGCCATTTTGATTTTTGCAATGTGTTCTTAGGTAACAGATATCATAATCAAAAGATTCGCCCATAGCAACTCTTCCTGGAGTTAGAATCTCTGAATAAATCAAAGTAGAATTTTCATGAATATCTAGATTCACTTTTTGATAGTATCTGGAGTTTTTGTATGGGATTATCTGATCAGGAATGTATTCAAGATAACAATTCTCATCAACTGTAATGTTTACAATCTGTGAAGCAAAATTTGAGTTCATACTGTAGATTCTAGTGGCACCTTGAGTTGTAATATGTGAGATGGCATTGTTTTTTAATCCAATGTTTGTTCTGTATCTGTCTCCTTGTAAAATCCCACCTGATGGTGAAATGACATAAAGATATGCCATTTCTGGAAGTGTGTTTTCAAGATATAGTACTCGTTGAATTTGTAATGGTACTTGAGAGAACTGCTTTGTTATTATTGTCTTACCTGTATCATTAGTTTGAAATTCAACGTCAAGAATTCCAACTTTTCCTGATTTACCCACTTCAAGTTGTTTTACTTTAGCATTATAGAATTGAATCTCTACTGGTATGTCATCTGGTGTATGATACTCTAATTTATTCAAGGATCATACCTTTTGTGAAATCACTGACTTGGGTCTAGAATCAAACAAGACATCATGAACTATGTGCTCTGTTACCTTCAATACACCCTCATCGGTTTTACAGTTGATAAATTCAAATGGTTTTTCTTTTCTAATTTTTTTTGCATCTCTTTTCATTACCCCTAAATCTGCTCCTACTATATTTGCCAGATCAATTTTGTTAATCACTAAAAGATCACAACTCTCAATTCCTAATCCCCCCTTTCTTGGATATTTGTCTCCTCCTGCAACATCTATTATGTAAATAAAATAATCTGCAAGAATTGGACTAAATGTAGTCATAATGTTATCTCCCCCACTTTCAATAATTATTAGATCAAGTTCAGAATGCTTTGATTCCATCTCTTCGATTACTGCAAGATTCATTGAAGGATCTTCTCTTACAGCAGTATGTGGACATCCGCCTGTTGCTAGACCTATGACTAAATTCTCTGGAAGTAGTCCTCTTTTGGTGGCTAAATTAACCCTCATTCGATCTGCATCCTCTTTTGAGATAACATCGTTTGAGATTATACTTACACTGTATCCTTTCTCTGCTAACATTGGAACTATACGCTCTATAAGCATACCTTTTC
>JAOTUX010000107.1 GCA_029863665.1 Candidatus Nitrosopumilus sp. | reverse complement strand
GTTTTCTTCAAGCTCCTATAGTGTAGTCCGGTTAAGCATTTTGGCTTCTCAAGCCAAAGACTCGGGTTCAAATCCCGATGGGAGCATTACAATTTTGGGGTATAGACAAGCCTCTCTCATTTGACTCATAACGAAAATTATAGTGAAAATCATGATGAATAAAAATACAGGATCATAATCATGTGATCATTTGTAGAATATTTTTTTTAGTTTGGGTTACTTGAATAATTTTTTATCAAAAAAAGACAATATTAAAAAATCCTATGTTACGAGAATCTTTAATAGATTTAATATGATATTATTAATATGAGAAAACAACAAAGAAAACCAACAAAGACATCAAAACCAAAAAGAACACCAGCCAAAAAACCTAAAAGAAAATCTGTAAAAAAAATCGCGATTAGTGGAATGCTTGATCCAAAACAAATGAAAAAATCTGGGGGATATGATGAACCGGGATATATCTTTGCGTTTGATCCTGACAAAAGAAAAATTCTGGCTTTTTACGATCTTCCTAAAAAACAAAGTGTTTTCCAAATGGATGTTTCCATTGAAAAAACTAGACTTCACAGATTACAAATAATGTGGCAATGTAGAGCGGGCACGCTACTTGAACAAATGAAAGCTACGATAAGCACACTTGACTAAATTCGTTTAGGTAACAATTGGGGATTGTGATGTTCTCTTAGGACATTGAGGAGGGATATTTTTTATAATCCTCCTCCTCTAAATTCACTAAGTTCTACTTCATATCCATTAGGATCTCTAACGTAAATTGATCTGGATTTTTCAAACTTTATTGGTCCTCCATAAAGAATTTCTACTCCTAACAATTTACATTTTTTGGTAATTTCATCAAAATTTTCTATATTAAAACCAAAATGAGCAATTCCTCCTTCTGGTGACATCTCTGGCTCTTCATAAAGACAAAGTTTGATGGAGTTATTTCCGATAATTTTAGATTTTTGTTCGGGCTGTTCTTTCTTTATTTCAAATCCAAAAAGTTTATGATAAAATTGAATGCTTTCTTCTAAATTTTTTACTTTCATGTTAACATGATCCAACGAAGTTGCATTGAGAAATTTACTCACTGGTAAGATTATTGTTGAAAGGTGATTAGAATTTTTCGTATATTTCTATATTTATCCCCCAAGAGTAAAAGACTTCCCAAGTTTGTTTGGTACAAAGGTTGGCTTCAAAATCAGGTGCCCTTTAAATGATTAATCGTGCCATTATGGCAGTAAAAATGAGCCAACTAAGAGAAAAATCATGTGAGGATTGCAAACGGATGAGTTGTGATTCCGGATGTGTATGTGATTGCCATGAAAATCGTTGGTGGTAATTCCAAGAGGAAAAGGTTCGAAGTCTTTATGAACTTCTTATGATTCGTTTAGTCAAAACATGAAATTTTTTACAAACAAAGTCAAGTATGGTGTTCTTTCAGGATTTGCAGCATATGGCGCTTACAAACTTGTTTTTGATATTATTGGAATTGGTTCTACTTTACAGAATTGTCATCTGTCTTCAGAAGGAACCGTTAATGTGATTTGCTATATTTTTGGATTGAGCTAGAAAATGAAAACTAGATTTTTGATAATCACTGTTATGGGCATTGCAATTCTATATGCAACCTCAATAGCTCATGCACAATGTTTGGAAAATGAAGATTGGCCTGATGCCCCATGTCTTGACGAAATAATTAATGGAAAATTTAATCAGGAACAAGTAAACAGATGGGCTGAATACTACAAGTACAAGGGAACTGTCTTTATGGAAGAAAAACGTTCGGAACTAGAACAGGCAATCAATGAAAATACTCTACAAGAATGGGTTGATGAATCAATCCAGAACAGAAATGTCTATGATTATTACTTTTTTTCCGGAAGAGCTCCTGCTTTAGTTGGGTATTCTTTTGGATTTGAAGAGTTTATGAAAAATGAAAGTTCAACAATTCATGACCCATACACAGATGATGAAAGATACCAACTAGCATCAAACAAAGTTGAACTTGGCGGTCTTGGCATTGATCCTGACTTTAACATGTACGTTATCATTACTGGAATTTTATCTGGGGGTGGTATTGGGATTGGTTTGATGTTATTTTGGAGACATAGAAAATGATGGAGTTATTTTTACTATTAATTGTAATACAAGGTGATACTTCTGAAGAATGGATACAATCATGTAATGATCAATTTAATTCAGAAATTGATTTCTTTACCCCCATCAACAAATACGATCCAAACAATCAAGAGCACAAAGACTATATTTTTTGTAGAATAATAGACGAATTAGAATTAAACGAACATCAAGTGGAACTTTTAGGACGAGATATTGATTGGTATAATTATGCAAATCAAACTGCCTACCAGTTTGTAGATGGTTCTGATTTTTATCAAAAAGTTGATAATGTTACAATAGAACCCGTGGTTAGTGGTAGGGATTCACTACCTCCTCCAATGTCTGTAGTTATTTCATACGATGAAATTTATCGAGATCTAGAAAAATCAAAATTCTATAAAATTTATAATGTAAATCCTCGTTGCAATCCGGAAGTTTATGATACAGTCTGTCATACTGATGTGCTTAGTGCAACTCCAAAAAGGGACACACAATACGATATTAACAATGCCAATTACAAGATACATTCAGAGTTAAATACAAATCTTTTTTTTAAAAACTCTGTTGATACAAAGTTTTATGCAATTGGACCCCACCCATATGGAATACTTGTAAGTGTTTATCCCAAATACTTGGACACCTATCAATTATTTAGATATCAGGATACATTTAGAGAAATAATTGGCCCTGATGTACCTATACTATTTGAAGAATTTAAAATAAATTATATCGTAGATTCAACAACTGGTAATGGTTATAATTATTTTCCAGTTATTGTAATTGGAATTGGTGCAGTGATATTTGCAGTTATTATTTTAAAGAAAAAATGAAAACTAGGCTTTTGATAATTGGAATTTCTGTGGTAACGATTGCAATTATTACTATTGGAGTCATCTTGATGTTAGACAATACTCAACAATATGAGCAAAAATGTGCAGATTCCTATATGGTAATGAAAGACAAGATAATGACATTGCAAAAAACTCAGTTTAATAAAGCATCATCTTACGTAATGGAACTAGATGAAATATTAGAAGTTAAAAAAACAATTCATGAATTAGATTGTATGTCAAATCCCAGCCAGTGGATTTATCTGGGTACTGGAACTGAAAAAATTAAAAACCCTTCTCAGATTCAAATTGAGCGTTCTTATGATATTGCAAATAAAATCATAAATCATCAAATAGTAAGCCCAAAAAATACGGTTACTGCAAAAATAGCTTCAGATCTGGAAAACAAGGGAATTGAATACCAAGTTGTCCCATTTAATATGATTCAAACTGATGAGGGCTGGGGAAATCCAACTAGATTATGCTCCACACTGGTCTTTCCTAACGGTACCAAATTTTTCGCATCAGCAACATTTCATCCAGAGCCACTAAACATAACTGGAATTTTCATGGATTTAGAGCGACCAAACGGATGTCAAAAATTCTTTGACCTACCTAGATTTGATTATGAAAACTGATTAACTAATAAAAAATAAAATTATGAATCCATACAAACCCACTACCGTTTTTCAATCTTCATACATATTTTTGTAAAACCAATTAATCCTATCATCCAGATTCCAGTGAAAATAATGTTTGTAGGACCCCAATAAGGAAGGCTTCTGAATCACCAAGGTTTTCCTTCAATATTCCCGAGCGTGATTTAATGTCAAGCATCCCTGAATGATATGTGGAACTATCATTTGGCATATCAGAAAACACATCCTAAGAATAGAACCTTTAATTTTAAATCAAACTGGAGAACTTTTTTTCTCAACCCTATATGTGGGTCTCGTGTTGGTTTCTTTTGTTTTTACTAGTCCTAACAAAAGAAGTATGGGTCCAAAAATTAAAAGCATCAATCCTAACAATGCACGAAAGTCCCAAAACATCAGAAGAAATGGTCCAGTTAAAATAAACACAGATCCAATAGATATCAAAAGTATTCTCCAGTTCATAATTTCACAACAGCTTTGTTTGATTTAATTTAATCCACCATGATTGAAAAAACCACAAGGTTTCCTTTACTTTTGCTGACTAGTCTTGCTATCATGTCCATAATTCCATACTTTTTTCTTCGAAGCCTTAGGACTTTTTCAAATTCGTCTCCTGTGACAAATTTTGCATTGCCTGAAATCCAATTCCCATGAGGCTTTCCAAAAAAATTACATGGTGCTACTTTAACACTGGGATTGTTCCGTAGTCGTTTTACTTTACCAGTCTTATCCCTTGTAATTACATGGATCGTCTCATTGTGTATTACAAACCAGACAGGTGTTCTTACTGCTTGATTGTTTTTCCTATAGGTTTCTACTGAGAGATGTTTTACATCTTCCAAACTTTGAAGGAACATCTATGCTTCGAGTCTAAAGACAGATGCTAATTATGTTTACTGATAACCAATCAAAGATTAACCCATGTTTCACTATTTCTTGCCTACATCTGAACGTGGATCGTGACAATTTAAGAATAAAATTTTTGACTGGAGCTGCCAAACCTTTGAGGAATTTTATATTATAGTGGTTTTTGTGACCTTTAAGAGTCATTTTCAGAATTTTTATTCATTATAAAAAAAGAGCCCAGTTTCCAAAACAAGATCCTATTGTTAAACCCACCAAAGAAAATCCAGAAAAATTCTTTGCATATGATGCTTTACCAGGGGGAAATTTGGTAAGATTAGTTCCATTAAATGAAAGGGCTGAAAATTCAATCAATATCATGAACCTAAATCGTGATGAACTAAATGACCAAAGAGGTGAGAGATGGTTTGAATTAGATTCTACTGTGACAGTATTTCGTGCTCATGGAGTTCCTGAAAAAAAATTAGAGACCACGTTAAACCCTATAAAG
>JAOTUX010000106.1 GCA_029863665.1 Candidatus Nitrosopumilus sp. | reverse complement strand
TCATCACAAATTTTTTCATATTCCATCTTATTCATTACTGGGGTTCAATTGTTGCAGGAGGTTTACTTGAAATGGTATAAGTGACCCATGTAACATCCTCGATCTCATTTGTAATCCTATTACTAATTTTCTCTAAAAGACCATGTGGAAGTCTTGTCCAATCTGCAGTCATTGCATCAATAGAATCTACAACTCGTATCATGACAATATTCCCATATCTTCTTTCATCTCCTACTACCCCGACTGCTTTGTCATCTCCAACTGCAGCATAAGCCTGCCATACTTTATCATACAATCCTGCCTCCAATAATTCATCTTCGACAATTTTACTAGCAACTTTTGCTATCTCTAATTTTGTTGGAGTAATTTCTCCTATTATCCTAACAGCTAAACCTGGACCTGGAAATGGATGTCTCATGAAAAGTTTTTCTGGAACTTCTAGAATTTTTGCTATTTTTCTTACCTCGTCTTTGTACAATTCCCTTAATGGTTCTAAAATCTCTAAATTGAGCCAATCCGGTAATCCTCCTACGTTATGGTGTGATTTTATTACCGATGCTGGCCCCTTTGAGACTCCACTTTCAATTACATCTGGATAAAGTGTGCCTTGAGCTAACCATTTGAAAGGACCATTTTTCTCAGCAAATTCAGTAAAAACATGAACAAATTCTTCTCCTACTATCTTTCTCTTTTTTTCGGGATCTTTTATCCCTTTGAGTGCTACAAGAAATTTATCTGCTGCATTAACTGATGTAAAATTCACCTTGAAATTATCTTTGAACATCTCTTCGATTTCTTCTTCTTCATTTAATCTTAATAGTCCATTATTTACAAAAACACACTTGAGTTTGTCTCCAATTGCTTTGTGAATTAGCAATGCAGCTACTGTAGAATCTATTCCTCCACTAACACCACAAAGTACATTTCCTTCTATTTTTGAAATTTTTTCAACAGCCGTATCTATGAAACCCTCCATAGTCCAATCCTGTTTTGCTCTACATACCTTAAGTACAAAATTTTTAAGAATTTCAGTTCCTTGTTCTGTATGCACAACTTCAGGATGAAATTGAATTCCATACACTGATTTTTCCTTTGATGCTATTGCTGCAGCTCTTGCACTTTCTGTATGTCCAATTACTTGAAATCCTGATGGAATTTCTTCTGCTTCATCTCCATGACTCATCCAAACTCTAACTGATTCTCCAATTCCACTTAATAGATCTGTATTGTTGTCTACCGTAAGCAATGATGATCCATACTCTTTATTTGCTCTTTTTACTTTACCACCATATTTGTCTACAATTAACTGATGCCCATAACAGATTCCAAGTAATGGTAAATTCATTTCAAAAATTTTATCTTCTGGAACTGGAGCATCTGGACTGTAGACACTTGATGGACCCCCAGAAAAAATTATTCCTTTTGGATTGTGTTTTTGTAATTCTTCATAGCTAATATTATAAGGAACAAGTTCTGCGTAAACAGAAAATTCTCTAATCCTCCTACAAATCAAATGACTATACTGAGATCCAAAATCTAAAACTAAAATCTTATCCATGTTATCCCTTTTTGATATTTTCAAGCATTCGTGTTAGTGACCATCCTGCTGTATTGATTAACTCATTCACTCTTTCTTTTTGTCTATAGTTTTTGATAATAATTTCTCTTATGTCTGTTCCATTTTTGTTTATAATATAATCAATAATTGACTCTTTTTGGATTTTTCCATTATCTACTTCTGCATAGTCCTTCTTTTTCATTTCACCAATAATTCTGTCTAAGAAAAATGATTTGAAGGGTGGAGTATCAACATTTATCTCAATTTCATCATCTAAAACTATAGAAACCTGCTCTGCTGTAACATATGCCTTAGCAATTATTTTTCCATCATTCCCTCTCTTAATTGGAATGGAATTTTTTATTCTTTTTTCTCCATCATTCACTTTATTTTGAATTTCATCTTTTTTTGTTGTTCTTAATTGTGAAGCCTTTGTAAAACTAGATTCTTTTAACACCAAATCCAAAATTACAAGATTTTTTTCTAAATTTTCTATAGATTTTTGATGCCTATCTATCTGTTTGATCAAATTTTCCTTCAAAGTAACAACATCTTTCATCTGTTCCTCTGAGAATTTCATAATCTAATAAATGAAGGATGGGTATTAAATGCATTCTAGGTAATTATAATATCGAGATCTTTGTATGCTATTTTTTTAAATCCTTTAATTGATTTTGATGTGGTAAATAATTCCGATTTTGTAATAGTTGATAACCATTCTAAAAGTAATTCTGCTCTCTTTAGTTTCATTAATTTTATTTTTCTTTCTGATTTTTTTGTATCTGAGAATTTTCCTATACGATTCCCAAAATCCATCCCGAATAAAATAATTGTTTTAGCCTTAAAATGATCAGCTAAAAAAACTCCTCTATCACCATCTGTGAACCCTCCAAAATTTTGTAATTTACTAAAAGGTTCAGATTGAGTTGTTCCAATAAAATTTTTTAATTTTTTTGTAAATCCTAATTTCTCTATATTATCTCCATGTGCATGTACCACAAATATGGATTTTGTTTGTGCAATTTTTTCCAGTATATTTGAATCTCCATCTAAATCTGTAACAACAATATCTGGCATGATGCCATTTTCTACTAGCGGTTTTACTGAACTATCTGCAGCAATTTTTATTGATTTTTTAAAATTTTTTAGTTTTGGAATTGCAGTTGATAACGAGGGTCCAGAACCTATTACAAAAACTGTTTTCCCTTTAACTAGACTGATAATTTTTTTGTTAATGTTTGATTTTTTCAGAATTGAATTTAAAATAACGGCTGATTCATTGTCCTTTTTTTCATCATATTTGAATTCTTTTAAAATATCAACATATTTCTCTCTCCATTCTGAAATTATCATATGACTCAAATTGTATTAGTTTTTGATAAACTATGTGACCAAACTCGGAAACGTAGGCATAGGTGGGAAAAATCCTGTGCGTATAATGGGCATTCTTAACACCAGTCCAGAATCATTTTATAAAAAATCTGTTAATGTGACTAAGACTAACATAAAAAATACTATAAAACAAATGGAAAATGAAGGTGCTGACTTTATTGATGTTGGAGGTATGTCTACTGCACCATATCTTCCTACGATTGTGTCTGAAAAAGTTGAATCAAAAAGAATTCTTAATGCAATTAAAATAATTCAAAATGTTTCTAATCTGCCAATCTCTGTTGATACATGTAGGGCTCAAGTTGCAAGAGATGCATTGGAAAATGGTGTTGAGATCATTAATGATATTTCTGGATTAAAATATGATAGAAAAATGCAACAAGTTATTTCGGAATTTACTCCTTATCTAATTTTATGTGCTTATCATCCAAAAACTGTTTTTGGAAATACCATTACTGCAACAAAAAAACTTCTTAGAGAAAGTCTGAAGATTGCAAAAAATTCTGATGTTTCATCTGAAAAAATTGTTTTAGATCCGGCAATTGGATTTTTTAGAAGAACTGGACAAGGCCCATTTTTCACAAAAATTAAATCAGATTGGATAAAAAGAGATCTCTCAATAATAAAAAATTTAAATTCTATAAAACAAAATTTTCCAATTTTAGTATCTATATCAAATAAATCCTTTCTGGGAAGTATTTTAGGCAAAGAAAATCCCTCTGATCGCTTATTTGGTTCAATAGCAGCAGAAACCATATCTGTGATAAATGGTGCTGATATTATTCGTACTCATAATGTTAAAGCAACTAAAGATGCAATAATGATATCCTCAAAACTATCAAAACAACACAAAGGCTTATAATCAATCTTTAACTTTCTTAACAAGGTTTCATTGGAATTCAGAGAGGGTTTAACTTTTGATGATGTTCTTCTTGTACCCAAATATTCTGATATTACAAGCCGAAGTCAAACCGATCTTAGTACTAAATTATCTCGAAATATTTCAATTAACATTCCTTTTGTAAGTGCAAATATGGACACTGTTACTGAATCTTCCATGGCAGTAGCTATGGCTCGTGCTGGTGGCATAGGGATTATTCATAGATTTTTGAGCATTCAAGAACAAACCAATGAAGTCCTCAAAGTAAAACGTTCAGGTAGTGTAATGATAGAAAATCCGTATTCTATTTCTTCAGACAAATCTATTAGAGATGCTATCGATTATGCTGATGACAGAGAAATTTCTGGTCTTTTAGTAGTAGATTCTAACTCTAAATTGATAGGAATAGTAACTGAAAGAGATTTACTGTTTGCTGATCCAAATGGTTGTGTATCTGATGTCATGACAAAAGATGTAGTTACTGCAAAGCCAGGCGTTACCTTGGATGAAGCAAAAGATATCTTACACAACCATCGAATTGAAAAATTACCTATAATTGATGATTCAGAAATTATCAAAGGACTGATTACAAGTAAGGATATTACAAATAATGCTGATTATCCAAATGCATCTAAAGACCAGAAAGGAAGCCCATTAGTTGGAGCAGCTGTTGGTGTGAAAGGTGACTTTCTGGAAAGAAGTGAATCCCTTTTAGAGGCAGGTGCTGATATACTTGTTGTTGATATAGCACATGGTCATAGTGAAAACGCAATAAACACAGTTCGTAATATCAAAAAAGCTTTCCCAAACTGTGAATTAATCGCAGGTAATATTGCAACTGCTCAAGGCACAGAGGATTTGATAAAAGCAGGTGTTGATGCAGTAAAGATTGGAGTTGGCTCTGGTTCAATTTGCATTACTAGAGTAATTACAGGCTCTGGTGTACCACAATTAACGGCAGTTATGGATTGCGCAAAAATTGGTAAAGATTATGGTATTCCAATAATTTCCGACGGTGGTACAAGAACTTCTGGTGATGCAACAAAGGCATTAGCTGCTGGGGCTTCATCGGTAATGGTAGGTAGTATGCTTGGAGGTACTGATGAATCACCAGGAACTGTTTTGACAAAAAATGGAAAACGATTCAAAGTTTATCGTGGTATGGCTTCACTTGCTGCT
>JAOTUX010000105.1 GCA_029863665.1 Candidatus Nitrosopumilus sp. | reverse complement strand
TTAAAACAAATCAAAAAACAAACCTAATCAAAACAAATCAAAAAACAAACCTAATCAAAACAAATCAAAAAACAAACCTAATCAAAACAATCCAAATCCTGCAAAAAACTAAACATCCCTATATCTTTGATAGATGAATGTGTGCAATTTTCCACGTTGGTTGTTTCACCAAAACAAATGTTGCACGTCCATTAATTATCATGTGTTCTCCAGTGTATGCCTTGTTATCTATTAGCATTCCTTTTTGAATCAGTTCTAATGCTACAACTGCAGTATTGTCAAACATGCTGATTTTTGGATTTTTTATTTCATATGTATAGTCTGAGATACTCACAAATCGTAATTCTTCAAGTTCTATTGTAGTTTGATAGTCTTTGAGATCATATGGTGGCAAATCACTAAAGCTTGAAAATTTGGGATCGTTTAGGTGAATGTCTTTTAGTAAAGACATCTCTTTTGTAACTCCTGCTTGAAATAATGTCTCAATAATTCTTATAATTTCTTCATTATCTGACAAAATAGCCATTTCAAATATGAAAATTATCAGTTTAAGTCTTATGAATGGTAAATAACACCACGATTATTTTTCTGACAATCTTTATAAATTACAAAATGATTCTTTTTTTGATTTCAATGAACACAGAATTAACTATCCCACTTTATACTGACTTGCTTGTTGATCTGCTTTAGCATACTTAAAATTTTAACACATTAAAATTATGGAGAGAAATTTGATGAATAAAATGGAAACTATGAGTGGTGCAAAGGCCTTGATGACAGCCATGGAAAAAGAAGGCGTCAAACAAGTCTTTGGCTTACCGGGTGGTGCAAATCTTCCAATGTATGATGAATTTGCTAGATGTGATATTAGACATATTTTGGTACGACATGAACAATCTGCTGCCCATATGGCTGATGGTTTTGGACGAGTTAGCAGAAAACCTGGAGTCTGTTTTGCCACATCCGGACCTGGTGCTACTAATATCTTGACTGGAATTGCAACTGCCCAGGCTGACTCTGCACCTATGATTGCCGTAACTGGTCAGGTACCTGTTAAAATGATTGGAAAAGATGCATTTCAAGAAAGTGATATTATTGGTATGGCAAACCCTGTTGTAAAATATGCATTTCAACCACGTACTGCAGAAGAAATTCCTGATGTTGTAAAAAAAGGGTTTTACATTGCAGAAACTGGAAGACCTGGTCCTGTACTTATTGATATTCCAAAAGATGTTCAAACAAATGAAGTGCCAATGACATTCCCTAATGAATTTAAAATTCAAGGTTATCATCCTTGGTCTGATCCTGATATTGTTGCAATTGAAAAAGCAATTGACATGTACTTCATTCAGAAAAACCAATTATCTTAGCTGGTGGTGGAACTATCATTTCATCAGCTTTTGCTGAATTACAGGCTATTGCTGAAACTTTGATGCTTCCTGTTGTTACTACTTTCAAAGGAAAGGGGGCATTTCCTGAAACTCATCCATTGTCATTAGGTCCAATTGGTATGCATGGTCATGCAGAGGCAAATAAAATGATGGCAGAAGCTGATTGTGTATTGGCAATCGGAACTAGATTCTCTGACCGATCAGTTGGAACCTTTGAAGATTTTGAGAAGCGTCTAAAAATTATTCACATGGATGTTGATCCTGCTGAAATTGGTAAAAATCAAACAACTACTCTTGCTGTAGTTGGAGATGTCCGCGCATCCCTTAGAGTGATGGTAAAACTACTATTACAACGCGCGATTAAAAAAACTGAAGAGAGTACTTGGGTTAAACATGTCAAAGAGACAAAACAATACTGGAAAGAAAATTTGAAGCTTCATCCAGGTGAAATGGGCGCTGCAAAAATTTTACGAAAACTTCGAGAATTGTTACCTGCCGACTCTATTGTTACTACTGAAGTAGGACAACATCAAATGTGGGCATCCTTATTTTATGATGTAATTCAACCTGGTACTTTCTTTAGTTCAACTGGTCTTGGTACTATGGGTTGGGGATTCCCTGCAGCAATTGGTGCCAAAGTTGCAAAACCTGATGTCCCAGTTGTAGATATTGCAGGAGATGGTAGCTTTAGTATGACTGAAAATTCTCTTGCAACTGCAGTCTTGGAGGATATTCCTGTGATTGTATTTCTCTTAAACAACTTTACATTGGGAATGGTAGCTCAATGGCAAAGAACTTTCTACAATAGAAGAATGATTGGAGTAGATCAAGGTAAATGTCCTGATTATGTTAAATTAGCAGAATCTTATGGTGCTCAAGGAATCCGTGCACAATCTATGGATGAACTTGACCGGGCAATTAAAACTGCATTAAGCAGTGATGTTGCAACTGTAATTGATATTCCAATTGATCCTGAAGAGGACGTATTACCATTTGTTGCACCTGGAACTTCGCTTGCGGATATGATATTGCCATCATAGTGATAAATCATGTGGGCAATTCTTACTCTATTAGTTGAAAACAAACCTGGAATCTTGTTTAAGGTAACTCATCTTTTCAGATCTAGAAATTTCAACATTGACAGCATCTCAGTTGGAGTTACTGAAAATCCTGATTATTCTAGGATGACTATTACTACATATGGTGATGAAAAACAAGTGGCACAGGTTGTAAAGCAACTAGATAAGATGATTGACACTGTGGAGGTCAAACAATTAGATGAACTCAAAACAGTATATCGAGAACTTAGTCTTTTTAAGATAAAGGTAAGTAATGCTAATGATAGTATGGAGATAAACAAACTCGCAAACGCATATGGTGCCAAAATTCATGATGCAAAAAAGGATTCTATCATGGTGGAGTTGACTGCCACTCCTGATCAAACCAAAGCGTTTGAGGAATTGGCAAAACCCTTTGGAATTATTGATGTTGCAAGAACAGGTGTTGCTGCATTACAAAGGAGTGGGACATGAAAGTTAGAATATTTGACACTACATTAAGAGATGGTGAGCAAACCCCTGGAATTTCATTATCTCCTGAACAAAAACTCGCAATTGCAAAAAAACTTGATGTACTTGGAGTTGATGCAATTGAAGCTGGCTTTCCTGTAATTTCTGAAGGTGAACTAAAAGCAGTCAAAATGATCTCAAGTGAGGGGCTATCTTGTGAGATTGCAGGTTTGGCTAGAGCAAACAAAAAAGACATTGATGCTGCAGTCGCAGGAGGATTAAACTACATTCACACATTCATTGCAACTTCTGATATACACTTGGAGCACAAACTCAAAATGACTCGTGACCAAGCACTTGAAAAAGCAATTGAGGCAGTAGAGTATGGAAAATCCTTGGGACTTCAAGTAGAGTTCTCAGCTGAAGATGCCACTAGAACTGATAGAGACTTTTTGAAAAAAGTCTTTGGTGAGGTTGCAAAAGCAGGAGCTGATAGAGTTGATATTCCAGATACTGTGGGATATTCTACTCCTGAATACATTGCAGAGATTACAAAAGATGCAGTTGAGGCAACTAAACTTCCAGTTAGTGTTCATTGTCATAACGACTTTGGATTGGCTGTTGCAAACGCACTATCTGGAATTCATGCAGGTGCACAATGTGCACATGTTACAATAAATGGAATCGGTGAGCGTGCAGGTAATGCGTCATTAGAGGAGTTTTCCATGGCATTACAATGTTTGCCATATGAGCAAAAATATGAAACTTACATCAAATCTGAATTAATCTATGAAACATCTAGATATGTTTCAAAAATTGTAGGAATTCAAGTACAACCTAACAAGGCTATTGTTGGTGATAATGCATTTGGACACGAATCTGGCATCCATACTCATGGAGTTTTGAATAACCCTCTAACGTATGAACCAATCAGTCCTGAATTGGTTGGACGAAAGCGATGGCTTCAGGTTGGTAAACATGCAGGAATTCATGGAATGAATGCCATTCTTGAAGAATATGGAGTTACTCCAACTGAGGAACAATCTCAACAAATACTTGACAAAGTCAAAATTTTGGGTGATCAAGGAAAACAAATCACTGATGTTGAATTACTTTCTATTGCAAGTGGTGTTTTAGGTGATCAAGGAATTAAAAGAATTGTTCAATTAACTGGTTTTTCAGTATCTACTGGAATTGGAACAATGCCTTATGCATTTGTAAAACTAAACATTGACGGAAATGACTTTATCGGAACTGATTACGGTGTCGGACCAGTTGATGCAGCATTAAATGCAATCCAAAAGATTACTGGAAAAATCTCAGAGTTACGAATCAAAGACTATGGCTTGGCATCTATCTCTGGCGGCTCTACTGCATTATGTGAGGTTACAATCGTTGTAGAAGATGCACAGGGAAACAGCATTTCAGCAAAGTCAGTCGGAGAAGACATTGTAACTACTAGTGTCCAGGCAGTAATTGATGGAATCAACAGAATTATGCTCAAAAAGATGCTAAAAGAAAAACAGGTAAGCTAATTCTAAAATTCCCTTAACTTTGATGTGGTACTATGTATAAAATCTCTTTAATCACTGGCGATGGAATCGGCCCTGAATTATCTGAATCTGCAATATCTATACTAAATACTATTGATGAAAAATTTGATTTGAATTTTGAGATAACAAAATTATCTGCAGGAGACAAGGCACTTGAGCAAACAGGAAAGGCACTTCCTGATGAGACTGTAAATATAATAAAACAATCTGATGCATGTCTCAAGGCACCAGTTGGCGAGAGTGCAGCTGATGTAATAGTTGTGTTAAGACGAATACTTGATCTTTATGCCAACATCAGACCTGCAAAATCATACCCCCACATGCCTGCATTGCGTGATGATATTGATATGGTTATAGTTAGAGAAAATACTGAAGATCTTTACACCGGAAAGGAATTCAGTCTAGGTAATTCTGCAGTGGCATTAAGAATAATTACAGAAGATGCATCAAAAAGAATTGCGAAGTATGCATTTGAGACTGCAATGCAAAGAAACTCTAAGAAAAAAGTAACATGTGTTCACAAATCAAATGTGATGCGAATTACTGATGGATTGTTTGCAAAATCTTGTACTGAGATATCAAAAGACTATCCTGAAATTACATTTG
>JAOTUX010000104.1 GCA_029863665.1 Candidatus Nitrosopumilus sp. | reverse complement strand
TCTCTTAAGAAATGGTCGTGGTTTTCTTACAGGCCATTTATGATACATTTTAAGCGGAATGGATTGTCCATCTTTCTCAGCAGTAGCTAATACAGTTTCTAAATCATAATCCCCTTCTGATACTAAGTTTGAAATGTTTCCACCCGGGTTATCTGGTGGAACCATAATAGAATGTTCAATAAGATCAGTTTCTTGCACAGTTCCAATTACATTTCCTGCTGAAACTTCATCACCATTACTTACTGTTGGAACAAAGTGATATTTTTTTGTCATATCTACAGCAGTAGTTGTGATGCCTCTTCCAATGAAGGAACCAGATGCTTTAGAAAGTTCCCTTAGGGGTCTTTGAATTCCATCATAGAGTTGCCCAATAATTCCTGGACCTAACAATACACTAAGTGGATTTCCGGTACCAATTACAGGTTCACCTGGTTTTAATCCACTAGTTGATTCATAAACTTGAATAAATGCAACATCACCAGTTAATCGAATCACTTCACCAACTAGTTTTGAATTACCAACAGTTACAGTTTCATACATTTTTGCATCGGCCATACCATCTGCTCTAACTGCAGGACCACTTACCCATACAATTCTGCCTTGAGCTGCCATATCCTAATTTTCTACTCCGAATTTTGCTGCAATTTCTTTCCTTATTAAAGGCTTCAGACGTTCAATTCTTGCATCAATAGTATTATCAAATGTCATTGCCCCATCTTTTGATTTTACTATTATTCCACCAAGGCATTCAATAGTATCAGAGCTTAATTCAGATCCAGTAAATTGAGACAATGTAGTCTGTACTACATCTTTATCTTTGTTATTTGTAAAAACTATGAGATCAGAAGTACCTAAAATTTGGGTTGCTTCATCCAATAATGTTTTAATTAGTTTTGGGTAGTCATCGTCTCGTTTATTTGCAATTTGATCTAACGCCTTTGAAAATACGTTATCAACTGCTTCCTCTAAAACCATTAATTGTTTATTTCTAGCCTCAAGATCAGAACTTCCGATGATCTGTTTTTCGATCTTGTCAGCTTCTTTTTTACCGTCAGATATTATTTTATCATATTCACCCTCCAATTTAGGAATAGAATCACTAAGATTCTGCTGAGAATCATCAAGTGCCGACTTAATACTTGATAAAATATTATCTTCAGTATTTTTTAGAATTTTGTCAATAGTACTATCTAATGCAGAGTTAGACACCAATACCTGCCATTAACCCATAATGGATTTTAATGTTTGGGAAGGAGCATATCAGAAAGATATTAAACTCAATGAAATATCCAAAAAGTGTCTTGGGAACAGCTGATCTTAAACTTGGAACCGTAATTTTGCCAAGAAGTGAATCTCCAAAAGTAATTTCAAGATTAACTGAATTTGAGTGGTTTCACAAGATTGATTCTACAAGTGATCTAGTGACACCTGAAATTGATGATCTTCTATTAAAGGCACAACAAACATTCCAATCAATTGATGATGTCATCAAAGGTATGGGAATTCCTCTAACTGTAGGAATAATGGAGATTTTATTCAAAGGAACTGTAATCAAGAAAAAAGACTATGAGATTAATGAGATAGAAGAAATGGTTGAGGATCTAAGTAAAGAAACTCCTGCCATTATTGACAAACCAGCAAAATTGTTAGAAGATGCTGCAAATACAAGACTTGCTATTGAAGAGTACAATTCACTCAAAGATACTTTAGAAGTAATCAGAAAGATGAAGATGGATCTTACTGGTTTTGGGTTAATGAGATACTTTTTTACAAATCTCTTTGTGATAAATTCTACTGACTTTGATGAGATTAGTCGTTCTCTTGAGGGAATTACAATTTACAAATATGATTTAGAAAGTAAAGAAAAGTCAGCTATTTTAGTAATCTCAGATACTGCAGATTCTGAAAAAGTTCTCAAAGTATTAAGAAGTTTCAATTCTAATACATTTAAAATTCCAGAGGGTTTTCCTCAAATTCCTAGTGAAGCTTATGCACTAGCAGACTCAAAGATTAAAGAATTAACTGCAAAACAAGCATCTATTAAAAAAGAATTAACGGGACTAACAAAGAAAATTAGACGAGATATTCTATCTATTCACGAAAAGGCGTTAGTTGCAAAAGATGTACTAGAAACCATGAGAAAACCTGGTGGAACTAAACATTTTGCAGTGGTTCAAGGTTTTATTCCAAAAAAAATGGAAACAAAATTCACAAATTCAACAAAACAGTGGATGTCAGTTGTAGAAGATATTACAGATCCTAAAATGAAAGAAGAGATTCCAACATTATTTGACAATAAAAAATTCGTTAAAACTTTTGAAGTTATTACAAAAAGTCAAGGGATTCCAAAGACAGGAGAACCTGATCCTACTCCAATGATTGCTCTAATGTGGCCAATTTTCTATGGGTTGATGTTTGCAGACATGGGTCATGGATTATTACTCATGGGATTAGGTTTGCTATTCAAAGTAAAGGGTCAAGGAGAGCTTTCCAGATGGGGAATGCTCATTGCAATTTCTGGTGCTTCAGCCGCAATAGCTGGTGTTGGTGCAGGAGAAGCATTTGGTTATCATCTAGATCATATGGGTCCATTTGAAGGATTGTTAGAAGAAGGAGGGGCCCTACATTCAGTTAGTTGGATAGTTGGAATTCTTAGTGTTGCAGAGTTAACATTTGAACAAGTAATTAACATTCTCAAAGTTTCATTATTCATTGGAATTGTGCATCTAGTATGGGCAATGACTTTGCGTATTATCAGATTAGCAAAAGAAGGACACAAATTAGTTATGTTTACCGAAGCTATTCCAAATATTACGCTGTACGGTGGAATTGTAGTTATCATGATGTGTGCAATTGGTTCACAATATGATGTAATGAACATGTATTCTAGAGCCCACACAGAAGCAGTTCCTTGGGTTACAATATTCCTTGGGGATTGGGCACAAGTTTGGATTGTTACAAGAATTGCAGTTGTTATTGTTATTGCATCAATGGTTATCATGATGGTTGGAGGAATAATGCATGCAAAGAAACATCCAGAAGATGGAAGTGATCCAGCTAGTGTCATAATGGAAGTATTCTTAGGAAAAACAGTTGAAAGCTTAGCTCACACAATTAGTTACGCTCGGCTTGGTATAATGTTGCTGGTACATGCAGCTTTATTATTAACAGTAAATAATGCATTTACTTCTCTAGGGGGTGTTGAATCAGGCGGTGCAATGGCTATGATCATTGGAGGAAACTTGGGAATTATGATGATTGAAGGATTAATAGTGTATATTCAGTCTCTCAGATTGCACTTGTATGAATTCTTTACAAAGTGGTATGTAGGTGGTTCACAGCCATTTAGACAAATTAGACCTGAATTGATTTACAATCAATTTATTTGGAAAAAGAAATAAGATTTTAAAATATTCAATCTACTTATCTTTTTTTTGTATACCTTTTTTAACAACTACTTTCTAACATAAATGTGAAAAAACTTGAAGCAATAATAAAAAACGATAAACTCTCTGAAGTAGTTCATGCAGTTAGAGATGCTGGAGCAAAGGGGGTTACCGTGTCAAGTATAAAAGGTCAGGGTTCTGGATCTAGGCCTATGATTCGTAGTGGTAGAGGAACTGCACAACTTCGGGCTGAATACAACAACATGGCTGCTATTATGACGCTTGTGGAAGATTCTCAAGTTGAAAATATCGTATCGGTTATTTCTGAAACTGCCTATACGGGGAATAGCGGAGACGGGGTAATTGTAGTTAGTGATGTTGTTCAAGTAGTCAATATTGCATCTAAAAAAACAGATTCTTCAGCGCTATAATTTTTAGTTGAAATATTTTAATTTTTTTCTTGAAAAATATGTGTCTAAATATTTTATTCAAGTAAACTATAGACAATCTATGATGTACTGGCATTACATAATGTTATGTTAGTATATCAATAGAATGTGTTTTTGATATTATGTACTTAAAAAGATAATTCTTTATGAAAAAGATGTACAAAATCACGCTAAAGATTAGAAGATGTTTTAATTTGTAAGTAAATGTAATGTTATCAACCTATTAACCCCATTTTCTTTTTATTAATTAACACAAATCAATTTAGATTGGATTCTTTTACTTTAATTATGTTAATTTCTGTAGATGAACTTCATTCTATTCTTAATGATCCTAACTTAATTATAGTTGATACTCGTTCCTTCAAAGAGTATTCAGAAAGTCATATTCCAGGAGCAGTTCATTTAGATTTGTTTGCATTTCATTGGATAGATACAACAAAACAAGGAATTAAAAATTTCAATAATCAATCTAAAACACTATTATCTTTTCTTGGAGTAACTCCAGAAACTAAAGTCGTATTCTATGATTCTGTTTCTGGAATGCTAGCAGCAAGAGGAGTGTGGATTATGATGTATTTTTCATATCAAAATATCATGATGCTAAATGGGGGCATTACAAAATGGCAAAAAGAAGACCTTCCCCTTGAAACAAAACCTAATGGTTTCAAACCATCCGAGTTTTCAGGTAAAATAAATCCTGAGATTATTTCAGGATTTGAATATATTAAAGATAATCTAAAAAATATCAAAGTCCTTGATGTCCGTTCTGCTGGAGAATATGATGGAAGTTTAATTCGTGCTGCTCAATCAGGACATATTCCAAATTCTATCAATATTGATTGGAATCAAAATCTCCGAGCTGACGGGACTTTTAAAAGTGATGAAGAATTATCTAAAATATATGATTTTCCAAAAGACTTTGAAATCATAACGTATTGTCAGGGAGCATATCGAGCTGCCAACACATTTCTAGTCTTAAAAAAACTTGGATTTAAAAATGTCAAAGTATACCTTGGCTCTTGGGGAGAATGGGGAAATAGACTGCAACTTCCTGTTGAAAACTAATTCAAAAATATCTTGCATATACTTTCTTTGATCAAGTGCAGTAGGTAGATACCATATTTTTCAAAACAAAAATTCTGTCATACATTAAAATGATTCAATCATTCTGTAAGGCCTGAATTCTCATTAAATCATTGACCTTGTATGGATAAAACATCAATCTTGGAA
>JAOTUX010000103.1 GCA_029863665.1 Candidatus Nitrosopumilus sp. | reverse complement strand
CTGGAAAAAATAGTATTCAAATGTTCTGAGGAGTTGAAAAAAGGTACAGAAATCCCATTTTCTGATTTGACAAAAATTACTATAATAATATCTGAATTTGTAGATACCATCCATCATTCCAGAGAAGAAGATTCCTATTTTCCATGCGTTGCAAGCCATGAATCACTAAAAGAAGAGATTCACAAGTTTCTCGTAGAGCACGAATTTGGCAGGAATGTAGCACAGCTAATATCTCGTCATCTTAAACAATGGAAAGATGGAAATGATGAAAGAGAGCCTGTTTCACGATACCTCAAAGCATATGGAGTGTTTCTAAAAGATCACTTGCACAAAGAAAACAAGTTTTTTGATGATGCCGAGGCAGATGTATTGACAAAAGAAGAAGAGGCAGATATGTATGCGGAATACAAATCAGTATTTGCCATAGTAAAAAAAGTCGATGAAATGATTGCAGAGATTGATTGGCTGGAATCAAGGGATTGGTATTTGAATAAATAATTAAACATCTCTATTTCCAAACTCCAATAATTTTGAAATAAATACTAGGTTGATAAAGTAATTCTTGTGAAAATTGGATTTTTTGTAATTTTGGTTTTTTCTGTAATGCTTACCGTTTCTGTAAGTGATAATTTTGTTTTTGCATACCATAATCCATCTCATCATGAGGAAAATACATCGATGAAACACAATGAGAAATCAACTCGTCATCTACCATACAAAGGCGTATGTGCACCAGGCTTTACATCGTTAGGAGAGATATGTGTGCTGAATGACAGATGTGGTCCTGGAGCATATCCAGGCAAGGTTTGTACAATGGATGGCAAGACACAGCCATACCTAAAACCGCTACATCAAGGGCATGCGGGAATCTCTGCAGATAACGTAATCTGTGCAGAAGGAAAACATCTTATGTTCAAATCACATGATTCTTCCCCTGCATGTGTCCATGAACATTCAGTTGACAATCTAAAAAACAGAGGATGGCAAACTGAATTACCAAATTTGGCATGTACATTAGAATACAATCCAATGTGTGGAGTTGATGGAATAAGTTATGGTAATCCTTGTATGCTTAATACATCACATATAACACTAAAACATTCAGGTGAGTGCTCAAATACAATGAATGAAACAACAGGGATATTTGATAAAATCCTCGAGTACACTATTCAACCTCCTATCATTGATGCTGAAAAAGGATATTCTGTAACAGAAATTGCTGATGGTGTATACTGGTTGATTGGAAACGGTTACCAGACAATGTTTCTAACAACAGGAGAAGGGGTAATTGTAATTGATGCGCCACAACCAATTGGAGAAAAATACATCGACGCAATTAAAGAAGTAACTGATGAACCAATTACTCACATGATATACTCACACCATCATCAAGACCATACTAGTGCTGCAGGACAGATATTTCCTGCAGACACACAGTACATCTCACACAAGCAAACTGCAGATGTATTGATACAGGAAAATGACCCAAATAGACCAATCCCAACCATTACATTTGATGATGATATGTATACCCTGTCAATTGGAGACAAAATATTAGAACTGCATTTTATTGGAAACTATCACTCAAACGGTGACCTCATAATTACAATTCCAGATGGTAATATTGCAATGGCAGTGGATTTACTGAGACCTGGAATCACACCATATCGAGCATTTGCTGTGACTCCAGATATGGATCAGTATCTGCAGACACATGACATGCTGATAAATGATTTTGATGTATTGGTTTCAGGACACACTGGAATTTTAACTACAAAGGATCATATCAAGCAGAACAAACAGTTTGCGCTGGATGTAATGGACAATGTCAAAGAAGCAGTAATTCTAGTTGGTTCTGATAATGCTGTTGAAAAATGCGTTGAAATAACCACTGAACAATGGCAAGGAAAACTCAACAATTTAGATGAGTTCATGACAGAGCATTGTCAAGCAATGAAAAATTATCTTGAATCATAGTCTGTGAATATTTTCTGGTACAAGTTTCGAAACACAACCCGCGTACTGTTAAATATATCAAAACAACCAATTCAGTAAATGGGCAAGTCGTTTCTCAGCATTGGAACCAAATTACTTTTTTTGGTTCTGGCAATATCTCTTGTATCAATTGCCGTAACTACTACACTTGCATTCAACCTTACTGATTCTATTCTTAAGACAAATGTAGAGCAAGCACTTGCAGACGAGTCTGAAGAAAGAGGATCCACTGTTTCATCCATAATAAAGCAAAGAATTGATGGTATTGAATCTCTTGCAGATAATGATATGATACAAAATTTTTTGCTGAACACTGCAGGACTAGATGATGTCACATTTGGACATAATCTATCTAAAGAAAAAGACATCATAGAGCAACAGGTAAAATCATTTCAGTTAGAATTTAGTGGAGGACTAAAGGATCTAAAAATTGTCAATCGCCTAGGAACCCCAATATTTTCTCTAAATGAAGAATTTTCAGAAAGAGTACCTCCTTCTGAATTGGGTCTTGCAAAGACAAACGTAAAGTTCATTCAAGACAAGAGCAAAGAGCGACTGCTAAAAATATCTGTTCCAATTATGGGGGAGACAAAATCCTCTCTAGGTACAATCATTGCCACTACCCACACATCTGTCTTTGACAGTATTCTTCTCAACAGATTTGGCCTGCAAGAGACTGGCGAGGTCTACCTTGTAAACAAAGACAGAAAGATGATATCTGAATCTATTTTTGTAAATGACGCACCATTCAAACAGAAGGTAGAGTCTGAGCCAGTAACCCAGTGCTTTGATAACGGATTGAGCATAAGTGGCATGACATATACTGATTATCGTGGCGTGGACATTTTTGGTGTATCCTATTGTGAGCAGAGTTTAGGTTTTGTCCTTATTACAGAAGTAGATGAGGATGTGGTTCTTGCACCAATATACGAACTGCAAGAAAAAATAATAGTAATTGGAGGAGGCATAATGGCAGCAGCTAGTGTTACAACCTTTGTACTCTCAAGAAGAATATCCCATCCAATACAAAAGCTAAGAAATGCCACAAATGAGATCTCAAAAGGTAACTTTGATGTACAGACAAACATTCAGACAAACGACGAGATTGGAGAGTTATCATCATCATTTGACTCCATGGCAAAGACCGTTAAAGAGACAATATCTGCAATAACAAAGCGTGAGAACATCATCAAGCAGCAAGAACATATCTTGATGAAGTATTCAGAGGAAAAGAAAGAATGCTGTGTATGTCTTGTAGACATTGTTGGCTCTATAATGATAAAGGAGTCACTTTCAGAGGAACAATCCAAAACATACTATGATGAATTTATCGAACACGTCTCAAAGATAGTTGAAAAACACAACGGAACATCTGTTAAAGTTGTGGATGATTCTTTGCTGTTCTACTTTCCACTTACATCTCAAATTACAAGTGAAGACACAATTGAATGCTGTCTTGACATTGCATACTCTAATGAAGATCTAAATGAAAAACTAAAAACAAAAGATCTGCCAGGAATAGCCTACAGAATAAGTTCCACAGTAGGATATGTCAACATTACAAAATCCACTACTGCAGTAATCCAAGACATATTTGGGGAGCCAGTAAACCATTGCTTTAAGATTAATCAGTATGCATTGCCAGATACTGTGGTCATAGGGGATTCATTGTACCAAAAAACAAAAGACTCTGAGAAATTCAAGTTTACAAAGATTGATCAGAGTTTGATAAAGGGACTTGAATATGTGGTTTTCATTGTGACAAGAAAATAAAATTTTATCCATTATTCTTTTTTCATTTTTATTATACAAAAAAATGAATAAAATTATGAATTCTGATTTCTTAAGAAATCCTAATAGAAGATTTGTCTTATCATTAGAATACTTAATTCTGTTTCTTGTAATATTTTATTTTGTAATACTTTTTTTCTCTGAATACAAGACGCTTGGGTGGGAAATTCCTATAGTTGAGATTCCACAGCAGTTAAAGGAGATCAATGGAATGGTACTGTATGTGATGCTCTCCCTGCTTTCATTTGATCTCTTACTAAAATACATGAAAATAAGGGATTGGAGGTTATTTCTAAAAAAGTATTGGCTTGATGTTGCCATGGTAATTTTGATTCCAATATTTTCAGGAGTAAAAATTCTCAAGGCAATCAAGCTTGCAAAGAAAGCAAAGATTGCAAAGTATGGATTCAAGGCAGCAGACAAGACTCAAAAGAAAATTAGAAAAAAGAGTACTAAAAAATAATTCCAGACTAAGAATAATTAAATAACTGTATTTCTCATAAAACATAATTGAATCAACCAGATAATTCTGAGAAACTATATCCTGAAGGATATGAGCCAAACATAACAATCAAGGAAGAATCAAACACAAGAAATCAATTACTCAATGAAATCCTAAAGCCTTCCCCTGTTACTGAATCTGTTGACACAGATCTGTTTACTGTAATGGCAAAAAGACGCTAACTAGAAAGTTTAGCGACAAGATTGTAGAGACTGAAAAAATAGACAAAATCATTGCAGCTGCAGACACTGCACCAACTGCAGGAAACTTTCAAGGATTTGAGATATTTTACATCAAAAGCCCAAAAAAGAAAAAAGACCTCATAGAGGCATGCAACAAGCAGCCTTATGTTGATGCGCCACTGGTATTGGTGTTTTGTAAAAATCCCGACAGGGTAAAACTGGATTTTCCAGCAAGAATCCTGAAGAAATTTGCAATACAGGATGCAACACTTGCTACAGCATATTCCCAGCTTGCAGCACAAGGCTTGGGCTTGAGCTCAATATGGATAGGTATGTTTGATGAGAAAAAAGTAATGAATGTGATTTGAACTGATTTGATACCATCCTCTGTTCTGTGTATTGGTTATCCTAAATGTGGCTAATTTGTATTAAAGATATTATTTAAAATTAAATTTTGATATTCTACAACATCAAACAAAAAACTATTATTATTTCGGTGAAAAAGTCTGATGATTTTTTGATTTAATTTAGTTTTCCACGTGGATCTTAAAATAAAAAAACTAGGAATTTGCAGTTGCCCTTAGCATCCATGTCATCTTCTCATGGTTTTCCATCAAACCCGTAAGAAAGTCACTTGTACCTGCATCATGAA
>JAOTUX010000102.1 GCA_029863665.1 Candidatus Nitrosopumilus sp. | reverse complement strand
AAACCAATACTTTGCAACAAGAGCAAGAATTGCATATCACCCTGCTGATAAAACATTTGGAGGATATAGTGGCGTAGCAATGAGCGTTGAAGGTGTTGCTGCACAAACACAACAAGTACCTCCTCCTCCACCACCAAAACCAGCAAAAGGTACGCTTCCAAAAGGTTTCTAATTCACCAACATCCTTTATTTTCTATTTTTAATAGCAATCTTCTTCTTTTATGATATTTTACACTGTATATGCCGCCAAAAATTGAGTGTCCAAACTGTCAACAAAATGAATGGCTTGAAAATCCTGAATTGAATTATTTCCCTAGAGTCAATAAAATGGATGATGGGAAATATACTGCTGATACTGAAAATGGAATCCATGTAAGGTTGTGGAGATGTAATAATTGCATGTATGTTATGCAGTTTTGGGAACCTGATTGATATTTTCTAAATATCTTTAGAACCTGATCTACAAACTAATAGAATTTTTACAAATTATTGTTTAATTTTATGAATTAATTTGATCTAAAATATGGACTATCAAAATGTAAATAAACAATACCATATTTACACTAAGGAATGGTAGCAAAACGGAAAGCAAGTACAAAAAAAGATCTTGAAGTCAAGATTGCCGAATTAGAAGAAAAACTATCAAAACTTTCTACTCAGTTAGAAACCAAACCTGCTCCAAAACCAGCAGAGGTAAAACCAGCAGAGGTAAAACCAGCAGAAACAAAGCCAGCTGAGACAACCAAACCAAAAGGTACTCTACCAAAAGGATTTGGCGATAAACCAGCAGAAACAAAGCCAGCTGAGACAACCAAACCAAAAGGTACTCTACCAAAAGGATTTGGCGATAAACCAGCAGAGGTAAAACCTGCAGAGGTAAAACCTGCAGAAACAAAGCCAGCTGAGACAACCAAACCAAAAGGTACTCTACCAAAAGGATTTGAAAAAAAGCCAGAACCTGAAGCACCAAAACCAGCTGAAACTACATCACAACCTCCAGTAACAATACAAGCAGCATTAGAAGATGCATACTATACTGCTCCAATGTCTGATTTCCATCAGTACAGAGCAAAGGTTACAGGTTATTCTCCAGCACCTAACAGATACTTTGTTAGAAGAACCGCTCCAGTAGGAACAGTTCCAACAACAAACTGGAATGACCAAAAAAAGACGGTTACCGGTTATACACAACCATCAAACCAATACTTTGCAACAAGAGCAAGAATTGCATATCACCCTGCTGATAAAACATTTGGAGGATATAGTGGCGTAGCAATGAGCGTTGAAGGTGTTGCTGCACAAACACAACAAGTACCTCCTCCATCACAACAAACCAGCTCTGGTGCAGGAAAATCTAAAAAAGAACTTCTAGAAGAATATGAAAAAGATTACTTGCAAAGAATAGAACAAGAAAAAATAGACAAAGAAAAGGCATACCAAGAAGCTGTTGCAGCTGAAGCACAAGCTAGCACTCAACAAACACGTGGTACTTTGCCAAAAGGATTTGAATCACAACCAGAACCTGAAGCACCAAAAGCTTCTAGAGGTACACTTCCAAAAGGTTTCTAGTCTTACATACTTTTTACTTATTTTTAATTTAGATTTAGAAAGTCTTCTAGTACTTGTTTTGAATGGCCTGCAGGTTTCACCTTTGGATAAATCTTGAAAATTTTTCCTTTCTCGTTTACAAGAAACGTACTTCGCATAACTCCCATATATTCTCTGCCCATGAATTTTTTCTTACCCCAAACACCAAACATCTTTGAGACTTCTTTGTCTACATCTGCCAGTAATGGGTATTTGATTTTCATTTTTTCACAGAATTTTTTGTGGGAATCTACATCATCTGGACTAACCCCTATGATTTCAATCTCGTTTTTTTGGAATTTTTTATAATCTCTTGAAAATTCGTCAGCTTCTGTGGTGCATCCTGGAGTAAAGTCTTTTGGATAAAAGTAGATTGCATGTTTTTTACCTTTAAAATCAATAGATTTTATCTTCTTACCAGTTGCATCATTTATTTCAAATTTTGGAACCGAATCTCCTTCTGAAATCATATTCTCAAATGTGCTGATCCATAATTAATTACTTTTTGATATGAGCTAACCCTAATGCCAGTTCGAATCTTTTATATGGAAACTGGAGAGGGATTAGCTTGATGGTTAATCCAAGAGCATATCTTGCTGAAGCAATAGCAACTTATGGATTGGTATTTTTCGGTCCTCTTTCAGTTATCTTAGCTATTGCTTCTTTTGGTGAAGAACTAACAACACAATCTGTATTGTTTATCTCTCTTGGACATGGTGGAGCCATTGCTTTGATGATTTATGCATTTGGTCATGTTTCTGGCGCTCACATTAATCCTGCAGTTACCATCCCAATGATGATTACAAAAAAAATTGGAATTACAGATGGTATTGGTTATATTATTTCACAGTTAATTGGTGCAGTAGCCGCAGCTGCTACTCTTAAAGCAATTTTACCTGAACTTGGAGCCAAAGTAAACTTTGCAACCCAAGGAGGTCCAAGTGACTTGATCAATAACAGCATTGGTTCTGGATTTGCAATTGAGGCAATTTTGACATTCTTCTTAGTTACTGTAATCTTTATGAGCGCAGTTCACAAAAAGGCCTCTCCTGGATGGCATGGCTTTACTATAGGTGGAATGGTTTTCCTTATTCACTTGATTGCAGTTCCTTTGACTGGCGCATCAGTTAATCCTGCAAGAACATTTGGTCCTGCATTAATCTCCGGATTTTGGGAATTCCATTGGTTATATTGGGCAGCACCAATATTGGGTGGAATAATTGCTGGTCTGATAATGAACTATGTCTTTGTTAACAAGGCTGAAAAAGAAGCATAATTTTTCAAATACTAACATTTTTAAAAATTTGAAAATCTTTTTGTCACATGGACTCTATTGATGAATCATCTAATCTTTTTAACATTGAATCTGAGAAACTAGAATCTATAATTAACTCTGCATTAGCAAAACCTGAATTGAGCATATCTGAGATTATTCAGATTTATTATCAAATAATGAATGTGACCTCACTTGCTGCCTTGTTAAAGAAACAACTCTCAATCTCTGATACTATGACTGGAAAAATTAATGATTCTCTAAAATTTATCTCAGAAAAATTTGATTCACATCTTCATCATTCTATTATGAAACAACTTACAAATTCCATTTCAAACACTACAAAAAATCTGACATTTGGAAATACTTTGGAAAAATCAAAAGAGGATGTTGAATCTGAGGCAAAACTCTATGAGCAATTACGACAAATAATGAGTACCAAAGAATTTGTAGAACAATATGACAAAGGACTATCTAATGATTGAAGATATTACTAAAAATCTAATAAATCTGAAAAAAGAATTTGCAAAACTATATGATGGAAAAAGTCAGATTCAAGAAATCATCCCAGTTTTAAAATCTGAATCATTTCCAATTATACAAAAAGATTTAGATTTACTCCACAAATTTGCAGAAAAGAATCCTATCTACTATAATTTTTATGAGAAATTAATTGGCAATACTAATTGTATTGTCTATGAGGGTGACATTAACAAATATTGGTTAAACAGCATTCAGTATGGCTCGAGTCATGCTCCTTTCTCTCCTACCTGGATAATGTCTGCATATGTTGGTGTTTTGTATGCAAAAGAACTTGGATATCAAGAGATAATTGATATTGGTTCTGGGGATGGGAGAATTGCATTTTGTGCAAAAGTGTTGGGTTTGGAATCTTACAGTATAGAAATTGACAGCATGTTAGTTGAACTACAGAAACTTTTGACTTTTCTTGACTTTCATCTGTATTGTTCTGATGCCACCCTCTTTGATTATTCTTCTCTGAGTCTGCTACGACCTATTTTTTTTATTGGCGGTCTTGCACAAATGGGTGGAACTACATTAGCATCTGGGGTTTTGGATAAAATTAATTCAATCCCTAATCTAAAGAAAAATACTGGCTGGGTTTTTGCTGGCAGTTATTCTCAAAAATATCAACCAGATCCAAAAAATGAGGCCGGATGGGGTACACTAATTGAAAAGAATGACCTTCACTCCACTCATACCCTATCTTTGCCTACTGCTTGGACTTTTCATGAACCTGATGAGACTCCATACATTTTTGCTAAATCTAATATCTAATCGCAATCCAAATTAAGCGTAAATCTCCCAAACTTTTCGGACTCGTTGCATAGCTTGGATAGTGCGAACGCTTGCGGAGCGTTAGGTCGCCGGTTCGAATCCGGTCGGGTCCGCCTACATTTTGTGTCGAACCCTGTCTTAGTACCACTTTGTCGTTTGGAAGGACTGCGACGAATTGCCATATCCCTTGGTGATTAGTTTCTATGCCTCTTCAGATGTTGTGACTATTTGCATGTCGATGATTTGCAGTATTTGTGATAGTCTTTTGTCTATGTATCTTGTTTCCAACATCAGACTCCTCCTCTTTGGAGAAGTCCTCATTAGACATAGATGCAAGATAGATGCCTATTTGCTTTTTGGTCAGATGACCACTCCTGACAGATCAGAGTTTTTGGTTTCTTGTTCAAAAATATCTTGGGATGCAATTAACAATCTAGAAACTATGATACAAAAATTCTGAATATCTTGAATTTGCCTTATACTCCTTTCCACATTTTAGAACTAATAATTTGCTTAAAAGTAAGATTAATTGTGTCATGGATATTTTTGTTCAACTGCATTACATGCTACGCATTACTTTCAACGATTTCGTATGATGCTGAGAGAGAGATTTGAACGCAATATTTCAATGCACTTCAAAATGTGTTGTGATCTGTAGTTATGTTGCCAACAATATTTTCATAATCGTGAGATGACAATCTTTCCATTTTTTATTTCAATGTTTACTGGAGTTGTTTCATCCCAATCAAGATTTGACATTACTGAGTTAGGTATGGTAATACCATACTTGTACCAGACATTTTCACCTTCTCTTCTGTTAATTCTCTTGTTTATTCTCACAGATTACGTTGCATTGATCTATTAATAAGTAGGCCACCTATACATTAATATATGTAGGCTGCCTATTGATAATAAGAAAATGCTTATTTTGATTATACAGAAATGCAAACAGACCTTTTATAGA
>JAOTUX010000101.1 GCA_029863665.1 Candidatus Nitrosopumilus sp. | reverse complement strand
GAAACCTTTCTTAGATCATCTCTTACCTCATCAATTCTTTGAGCAATCTTGATGATCATTTGAGAATTGTTCCTAATTGAATTTATGCTATCTTCTACTTGTTGTGATAACTCCTGTGATTTTGATATTTTTTGTAATTCTGAAATTCTGTTTATCTCTTCTTGTAATTTTGCTGTTTGATTGTTAATCTTATTTACTAGATTTGATTGTGTTCTTACTTGATTCAATCCTGCGTATATCTTTTGCGTATCGTCTTCTATGATGTTGATTTGTTTTGATTGTTTTTGAATCTGCTCTAGTGTTGATGTTAATGTATCTATCATTCCTTTCATTGACACTAAGACTTTTTGATTTTCACCAAAAATCTTTGACATTGCTTTGATCTCTTTTTGTAATGTTTTATTAGAATCTGAAACTGATGCTACTTTCTTTAGCAATATTGATGGGCTAGGCTCTTTTTTTGTTGTTTTTTTTACTTGATTAGTTTTCTTTTTTGCAGTTTTGATAGCCATGCAAATTAAATTAAAAATTTAATGATAAAAAAGTTAGGTCTAAAATAAAAAATGTAAAGAGTTACTTGTTTACAACTTCTGGTTCATGAAGTAATTCATGAAAGGTCTTTTCAGCTAAACCATTTGCTGTCTCGATAAACCCTTTTGGACAATATTCACATTGAATCATATAGTACGGTATGGTACCGTACTATTAATAATCAGGTAATTACGATGTTACCAATTATGCAGTCAGATACCCCAGGTCATATCTCTACATCTTATTCAGTTGACCTAATCATCACTCTGCGATTAGTTTATGAACAATCCGCATAAAGAGGTTAAAATTATAAAATTATCTGGGCTCGTTTTCATTTACTAGTTATTTATCTAGTTTACTTTCTAAATTTTAATCAGTAATCGTTTTTAAACAAATTTATCAAATGATAACATGCAAAATATTCTACTTCAGTTAGATTCTAGTGGAATTCAAAGCTCTCTTAATAATACTGTTAGTAGTATGATTGAACAAATTACTCCTGAACTACCTCATACTAGTTTTGTTACTGATTTAGCTTTTATCATGATTATTGGTGCTGTAATTACACTTGCATTTTTTAAAATAAAACAACCTTTGATCATTGGTTATCTATTTGCTGGAATGTTAATTGGCCCTCTTTCTCCATTTTGGTCATGGGTTTTACCTGCTGGAGCCCCTTCGGCTGATATGTTAGAAGGTGTAGGGATTCTATCTGATATTTCTGCATTAAATCTTTTTGCTGAAATTGGTGTAATCTTACTTCTCTTTGTAATTGGTATTGAGTTTCCATATGCAAAAATTAGAAGTATTGGACGGGTAGCTGTTGGAGTTGGAACTATAGGATTATTCTCAACATTAGGCGTCCTATTTTATACTGCCAGCGCCCTTGGACTAGAATTTATGGATGCATTATTTATTGCAGCAGCACTATCGATATCTAGTACTGCAATCATTGTGAAGATTTTAGAAGAGATGGGAAAAATCAAGAAAGAGTCCTCTATTCTTGTTTTAGGTATCTTGATTGTAGAGGACGTAATTGCTGTAATCTTAATCTCTTCATTACAATCTATTGCCTTAGTTGGAACTGTTTCCATTGAATCTATTGCAGTAGTAGTATTAGTTGCAACTGGACTTATTGTTGGAACATTCACTATTGGAACTCGTGTAATTCCGCCATTAATCGATAGAATTGCAGCTGCTGAACATCGTGAAATTTTATTGCTTAGTGTTCTTGGGCTGTGTTTTGGATATGCCCTATTTGCAAATATTGTGGGGTTATCTGTTGCAATTGGCGCATTTTTAGCAGGTGTACTTGTTGCTGAATCAAAATCAGCTGAAGTAGCCAAGCTACTTTCAAGTCCCATCAAAGATATGTTTGTGGCAATATTTTTCATTTCAGTTGGAGCCTTGATGGATATTTCGCAACTTGAAGATTATATCTTTGTAGCAATAGCCTTGATTGCAGTTGCTACAGGCATGAAATTCGGAGGAAACATGATTGGCAATATTTTGTTTAGACAAAAACGTGGCAAGGCACTACGTTCTGCATTTGCCTTGTCTGCTCCAAGAGGTGAATTCTCAATTGTGATTGTAAAAGCTGGAGTAGATATTGGTGCAGTTAGCTCCTTTTTGTTTCCTTTAGTGGGTATAATCTCTATAATTACTGCATTTCTCTCCCCATTTTTAATAAAAGCTGGTGATAAAGTAGTTCATAGACTAGAAGAGAAAGAAAATGTCTGATGAATTAAACCGATTGTTAGAACAAGTTCATGATGGTATTACCACTTTTGATTTTGATGGTAAAGAAACTCCTTGTATTGTAATTGAAGAGAAAAAATATGATGAAATAATGTCTAAAGTTGCCGGACAATCTTTATCGATTAATACTGATCTAAATATTTTGCAAGATGGATTGGGACATGTCTTTGTTGAATTTATTTTGACCTTTTCAAAAGGAAATATTGTTGAAAAATTCTTAATCAATGCAAAAACTGATTTAATGTTCTTTGAATCTCTTGCCAAAACATCTATGCTTGCACTCTCTTCTCCTCAATCTTATTATGGAAAAGATAATGTGTTTATGATTCAACTACCCCGCCCTGAAAAAGCTCAAGATGCGTTAGACATTATTCAAAATGCATTGCATCAGAGAAATCAAGAATAAATTATTTAATTGAAAAATCTAAATTCAAATACTTAATTTGTAAATACTGGAGAAATACACAAACAAAATCCTGTGATTGTATATTCAGAATTTTAATTTGTTACGTTCTAAAATTTAAATTTTAAAATTGATTATTAAGAGTGCAGTTACCGGGATTTGAACCCGGGTCACGAACTTGGCAAGCTCGAATATTAACCAAACTGTACTATAACTGCAACAATCCTAAAGGTTGATTTTGGATATTAAACTGTTTTTAACTATTTCAAACAATATCTATTATGAATGACATGATTATGAAGAAGTTAAAACAAAAACTTCATGAAACAGCTTCAAACAAAGATGAAATCAAACAATTAATTCAGTCATTTTCAGATGCCGGTGACTCAAAGTCATTTGCATTCGGTATAGTTGTAGGGAGAATTTACAATGCATTTTACTATCAATCTAAAAGAATCCTTGATCGAGAACCCACTACTGCAGAATTTGAAGAATTTTTAGAGTTTATACAAAACAAAAAATCTGATCTAAGAAACTTATGGTGATGCTTTATTCCATTCAACTACTTTAATTGTTGGTGTGCCTGGCAATTTCACACATGCTCCCTTGAGTGCTTTTTTTGCTGCCTCTAAATGATCATCAGTATTAACGTATAATTCCATGATGCATTGACCTTGTCTGACTCTTGCACCTAAACTAGTAGCTTTACCCCATGCTCTCCTCATCCCTTCTGAAATTCTGTCTGCTCCTGCAGTTGCAATTTGTTTATTTTCTCTAAGAAGATTATGTGGATAAATTCTAAGCCTGGAATAATAGCCTGACTCTCCAGTTGTTTTTTCTAATGTCTTATTTGCTGCCAATCTGGTTGATTCAATTGCCATATGTCTAATCTGAATTTTTTCGTTGAGAAGTAATTGCACGCAATATTTGTACACTCCTCTTTTACCGCCTTGAAATTTTGCAATTTTTATTTGCGGCTTACCTTTGATGTATTCTTTTCTGGTAAACACCTGTCCATTCCCCTCTCTATAATTGGCACCATGCATGATAATTTAAAACCAGAATGCCCATATTTTAACGGTTAGACAGCATTAGGCGGTATTTTCCAATGCTTATATGGAAATCCTTTGATTCCCTCTTCATCATGGAAGATACTCCTTTGGTAAATGGTGAAATAATTTCAGATCAAACTTGTATATCTGATAGAACCATGATTCATGAACTTGATCAAAAGGGATATGGGGAAATTGAAAAAGAAAAATTATTTTTAAAACAATTTGAAACTCTTTATCTTTTATATGCCAATAAATTAATTCTAAAGAAAGGAAAAAAGTATATTGATTTTAACTATTTTATGAATATTTGTCAAAAAACTGATTCTGAAATTCTTACCAAATTTCTGATATACCGTGATCTACGGAATAGGGGCTATGTTGTAAAAGATGGTTTTGGATTTGGTTCTGATTTTAGAGTTTATGAGAGAGGTCATTTTGGTGAAAAAGGTGCAAAATTTCTAATCTTTGGTCTTAATGAAGGACAGCAAGAAAAAATGGGGAATCTACAAAAAAAAATTGAAGAAATTACCCAAATGGGAAAAGAGCCAATAATTGCGGTAATCGAGCGCCGTGGAGAGGTCATTTACTACAAAATCAACAAGATGAATTTTTATGAAAATAAATCTAGACTAGATGATTCATCTAGTCTTTAATCTTGTGTTATCCATTCAGATGAATATTTTAAAAGATTATTTCTTTCTGCATACATAAAATCGTAAACTTCAACATATCTTGTTTTGTTCTCCCAAAGTTTTTCAAAATCTTTCATTTTTCTCTCAACTCTTGATTTGTCATTCCATGATGTAAACACATCCACTGATTCAAAATCCCTTGTTTGGGTGGAAAATGATTCTTTGGAAGTTCCTGTAAATGCAACTGCTTGATCATCCTCATCTCTGAAAACCCCAATCCTTTCTGAAAATGAATCTGCTACTTGTTCTGAATTTGGTATTGCAATCTTTAATTCAATTTGCCCGTTATCTACAATATTTTGCAACTTCTGAATTTTGGTATCTTTTATTAATTTACCATCAAATAATTTTGTATATTTCTCAGAAAAAAGTTTTGTGAGCAAGTTTAGATCTGATGTTTTAAATCTGTGTCCTGTAACCATCCTTAATTTTGCTTTACCTTCTGTAAAATTATCAAATGCCAAGGATATTGTAGCTAATGTCTGTATTGATAAAAAATCTACACATCTGTCATATTCTATACAATTGCTTAGGCAAGGAAAGAAAAATTCTGCTACAATATCATCTCTATCTGAACGATATTCTTCTTTGAGCTCAATTTCTTTTAGTCCCAATAACAGTTAATCATAATTTTGTTATTTAAAGAAACAATTCTAAAATCCTTCCTTGAACTAAAATGCTCCCATCGGGCATCGGACTGTTTGCGCCCAT
>JAOTUX010000099.1 GCA_029863665.1 Candidatus Nitrosopumilus sp. | reverse complement strand
CCTGGAATGGGTGGAATGCCTGGAATGGGTGGAATGCCTGGAATGGGTGGAATGCCTGACATGGGTGGAATGATGTAAATTATTTTAAAAAAATTTCTTCAAAAGTTTATTTCATAATTGCATTTACGAATTTTATTGAATAAAACATCATCTAACGTACTTGCTGGTTTCAAATACATTTACCTAGTTGCATTTTTTGCATTACTTGCTGGATTTTTTCATCCATTAATTACTGACACAAGCTTTGATATTGTAATAATTGGAGTTTTGATATTATTTCTAGGTCTTGCTGGTGGAGTTTTACTATACAAAGCTGCTACATCTGAGAATAAAAAAGAGATTTTTCTAGGGGGAGGATTTACACTGATAATTATTTCGTTATACTATATTTTTCAAATTACAGGAAGGGTCTAAACATCAAAATATAGATAAAACTCATGTGGATGTGGTCTAATAGATATCTCACGTTGATCCCTTCTTTCTAGTTCTATGATCTTATCAATTACATCATCGGTATAAATTGTATTAAGGAATTTTCTGTCACTTTCTAATTCATCTAATGCTTCACCTAGACTTTTTGGAAGAACTCCAATTCCTCTTTTAGCTCTATCTGATTTAGTCATCTTAAAAATATCATCACGTACTTGATCTCCCGGATCCATTTTCTTTTTAATTCCGTCCATTCCAGCTGCAGTTACGGCTGCAAATACAAGATATGGATTTGATGAAGGATCAGGAGCTCTAAATTCAAGTCTTTTTAGATTCGAATATTCTCTTCCTTTGAGATGTTTTGGAACTCTTACAATGGCAGAACGATTTCCTGAACTCCATGCAATGTATGCTGGAGCTTCATATCCAGGTACTAATCTATGATATGAGTTAGTAGTAGGATTACAAATTGCAGATAATGCTTTTGCATGATTAACTACTCCACCACAAAAATATCTTCCAGCCTGACTCAATTCAATCTCATCATCTGGATCATAAAATGCATTTTCCATTCCTTTCCATAAACTAACATTGACATGCATTCCAGAACCTGAGTCCATTGCAATTGGTTTTGGCATCATTGTTGCAACTTTGCCATATTTTTGTGCAACATTTCTAATAACATACTTGTAGGTCTGGGCTGCATCTGCAGCGTTTGTCATGTAATCATATTTGATATCAATTTCACATTGTCCGGCAGTTGCAACCTCATGATGATGATTGTCACACAGAATTCCAAAATTCCTATTGAGAATATTTACACATTCATTTCTATATGGTGTAAGTGTATCTGATGGTGTGCTAGGATAGTATCCTTCTTGTAATCCCATTGGATATCCATCTCCCTCTTGACTCCATGGTGCTTCTTTTGACTCAATTGAATAAGATTGTCCTTTGTATGGTGTTAAAACATCCCAATGCACCTTATCAAAAACAAAGAATTCTACCTCTGGACCCCATGTACTAAAATCATATCCTTGAGATTTGATATATTCTTCAGCTTTTTGGGAAATTCCTCTGGGATCCCTTGATAATCTTCCTCTATCTTCTCCCCAATAAACATCACAAAGAAGTCTGGCTGTTTTATTTTCAGTTAACCAAGGAATAATTGCAAACGTACTTGGATCTGGTTTTAGGAGCAAATCTGAATCATCAATACTAGTAAAACCTACAATTGATGAGCCATCTAGTTTGGGTAATCCATCCCTCATTTGTTCTGGAGTAAATGTATTTGCTGAAATTGTAGTATGATGAAAATGACCTGTAAGGCCAGTAAATTGTAGATCGATGAATTGAATCCCCTCATGTTGAATTCTAGAGAAAACTTCATCAGGCGAATATGTTACTTGGATTGCTTTACCATGACTAACTTTATAGGGCAATTTTATACTTCAATCAAACACAAATACATCCAGCATTTAAGGATTAGGTAAGAAATGTTTGAATCAAACCAAATTGATATCAATTCCTTGCATCATATAGTTCTACGAGAAACTGAAAATGATTCTTTATTAGAACTTGATCCAAACTTTTACCGAGATCTATCTGATTTTATAGGAAATCTACGGAAACAGGAATTTGACGGACCAGAAAATAAAATCAAAGACACTATGATAGAAATGACAACTGAGTTAACCTCACTATTAGTCCATATTAGACTAGATAAAATTTCAAAATCTTTTGATTTAGAAACTGAATACCTTCTAGATGAAGAAAAATTCATTTTAGATTCACAAGAAGAACAACAAGAAAGGACAGAAATGATTCTTTCAGCTACAATTAATGGAAAATCAAAATTCCTTGAATCATTAGCTCAAAATCATAAAATAAAGAGAATTGTTATTAGATTTCTTAGTCAAGTAGATGAAATTATTGGTGTCGATCTAGAAAAATATGGTCCATTCAACCCTGAAGATATAGCTACAATTCCCTATGAAAATGCTCAAGCCTTAATTGCCAAAAATATAGCAACTAAGATTCGTTGGGAAGATTAGATAGAAATTATACCTATTATTTCATATTGTATGTCTCATACAGGAGTTGACGTAATTGATTTTCTATTTTATACTATTTATCCAGTGATTGGAATTTTTGTTGTTGAGGGAATAAGCAGATTAGTTAAAGCCCCAAAATGGATAAAACTATGGGTACAAGCAGCAGTATCAATTGGTTTTGGAATATACTATTGGTTTATCTTGCCGGCACCTCAAAACTTTCCATTAACTGCAATGGTGATGTTTGCCCTTGCTATTGCTCTCATCTATCAAGGAAAACGTGCAAAAATCTCTCCTGATAAAAGTCCTTATTGATTTTAAAATCTTCCAAATATTCTTTTGAAAATATTTGGCTTGTTTCGTCCACCGTCTCGTATGACTTTTCTCTCACCAAATCTTTTTGCTCTAATCTGACTGAGTTTTACACATCTATGCTCTTCTGGAAGTCTATGTTCAGAACAAAATGGATCCTTACAATAATTACACTGGAATGGTAAATCTGTTAAATCCCCACAATAAGCACATTTTTCAGCTTTCATTACTTGATTTACTATTTTTGTTTTAATAAAGTTGCCAGTAACATCTTACAGTTTAGTTGGTTTAACAGATAAACATTTTTACGATGTTGAAATAAAGTGCATTTAGGTAATTTAGATGATTGAAGATAAAGTAGCAATAATAACTGGTGCAAGTAGTGGTATTGGATTTGCTACTGCTCTGGCACTGTCAAAAGCAGGCGCCAAAGTTGCTATAGGTGCTAGAAGAGTTGATAGATTAGAAGACCTTGCAAAAAAGATCTCTGCTAACGGTGGCGAAGTATTTTATCAAAAACTAGATGTAACACAAAGATCGGAATGTGAAAACTTTGCTAAAGCTGTATTGGATAAATGGGGATCTATTGACATTCTTGTAAATAATGCTGGATTGATGCCTTTGAGTTTCTTTAAGAATCTTAAGGTAGATGAATGGGATAGAATGATTGATGTGAATATTAAGGGTGTCTTGTATTGTACAGGCTCAGTAATTTCTCACATGAAAGAAAAGAAATCAGGTCACATTGTAAATCTCTCATCTGTAGCTGGAAGAATTGTCTTTCCTGCTGGTAGTGTTTATTGTGCAACAAAACATGCTGTTGCAGCATTTAGTGAGGGATTAAGACAAGAATTCAGTGTACGTTCTAACATTAGAATAACTAGTATTGAACCTGGAGTTGTTGCAACAGAACTTAATGATACAATCACTGATGAATCATTGCAAGGGTTTATTGAAAATGCAAATAAGATGAAAGCACTACAAGCAGAGGATATTGCAAATGCGATATTATATGCAGTTGAATCTCCATCTCATGCCAATGTCAATGAGATTTTAATAAGACCAACAACACAAGAACGCTAAGTTGACAAATATACCACATGTTGTTATTTTAGGAGGAGGATTTGGTGGACTATCTACAGCTAATGAATTAAGAAATTCATTATCTTCTTCTCAAGTGAAAATTACAGTGATTGATAAAAAAGATTGGTTTATGGTAGGATTTGCAAAATTATGGATTATTAATGGAACTAGAACTTTTGAAAACTCGATTGGCTCATTAAATGAATTATCAAAAAAAGAAATCAATTTCATTAAAGATGAAATTTTAGAAATTGATCTTCAAAACAAAAATGTAAAAATTACATCTCAAAATATCTCATATGATTTTCTAATAATTTCTATGGGTTCTGTTTTAGCTCCTCAAAAGATTCCTGGATTATTAGAAAATGGATTTAATCTATATGATCATAACAAACTTTCAGAAATTCGTGACAGAATTGAGAGTATGAAGTCTGGAAAAATTGCAATATCAATAATGGGAATGCCATACAAGTGTCCCCCTGCACCATTTGAGGCTAGTTTACTAATAGATTCTATGCTTAGAAAACGTGGAATACGAGATTCTGTGGAAATTCATTTCTATAGTCCAGCACCTATAACTTTACCCGCAGCTGGTCCTGAGGTAAGCAAACAGATACTTGAACTAGTAAATTCTGAAAAAATTGTTTTTCATAATTCTTGTAAAATAAAATCTGTCGAATCCAAAAAATTAATCTTTGAAAATGGTGAGGCTGATTTTGACTTACTTTTAGCTGTTCCGCCACATATTGCTCCAAAAGTAATCTATAATTCTGGATTGGCAAAAGAACCTGGATTTATTCCAATAAGTAGAGATTGCAAAACACCTTTTGAAAATGTCTTTGCCATAGGTGATGTTACAAGTTTATCAGTTACAGAAACCATGGCAGTACCAAAGGCAGGAATATTTGCAGAAGGAGAAGGTATTGCAGTTGCCAAAAATATTATCTCAAAAATTTTATCCCGCGAAGAACCCATACAATTTGATGGAAAGGGTGGATGTTTTATCGAATCAGGAAGAGATACAGCTTCTATTATTGAGGTTGATATGTTTTCAAATTCAAAACCATCAACAAATCTTACAGAATCAACTTCTGATAATCTTACCAAAAAACTAGAATTTGAAAAAGAAAGATTATCAAAATGGTTATGACTAATCTGTCTTATCTTTATCTTTTGCAAGATGTTCTAAGATAGCCTTTACTTCAACACCCAGATCTTGTGTATTATTTGATAAATTTAGTTTTTCAGGAAGTTTATTTTTAAGATCTTCATCTTCAAACTCAATTCTT
>JAOTUX010000098.1 GCA_029863665.1 Candidatus Nitrosopumilus sp. | reverse complement strand
AAAATTTTAGCACCTGAATTATCTGCACATACAATTTCTGCGCCTACTGGAATTGATCTTGTAACATATGGTCTAAATTCTGCTACTCCTTTTCCTGCCTGTTTTGCCATATTATGATCTAACCTCCACAACTACATATGAAACTGATTTTGATATGGGTCTGCATTCTGCAGTCAATACATGATCTCCTGATTCAACATCTATACAACCTGGCACGTGTGCATGAATGGTACTTTTACCTCTGGCATATCTCTTAAACTTACTAAAGTAGATTGGTGTGTCTTTTTGTAATGTGATAGTTTGTTTTGCTTTACTACCTGTTACTTTACCATCAAAGAGTTTTCCTCTTACTGACAACTCTCCGTGAAATGGACAATGTCTGTCTGCACATTCTCTTGTTGGTTCTTTTACTTTTAGTCCTATGTTTAATGTCATTTTCTTCCTCCTATTCTATCAAATGGTCTTTTTGCAATCTTTGAGCCTTTAAAAACTGTTTCCTTATTTTCAACTGAGAACTTCCAACTGTTTCCTACTTTGGCAATTGATTTTGTTCCATTTTCGGTGCTTATTGTAAACATTGATTTTGTTTCATTAATGATTCTTCCATTTAACCCTATTACTTGTGGATTTGTTGACTGAACAATTTCTGTATTTAGTCCTATGAGTTCATGTGATGTGATATTCTCAGCTGTAATCATTTTCTTTTCATCTCGTTTAATCCTGTAAGCATTCGTGCAATATCATGACGTAATGGTTTTAGTTTTCCACTTTCTTTTCTTAATGTACCTTTAGCAGCATCCACTCTAAGTTTTGCAAGTTCACTTCTTCTCTCTTGAATTTTATTTTTTAGATCTTTTTCATTTAGTTGTTTTATTGTCTTCATGCTAATTCTGGTCATTTCAATTGAGCCTCCTCCTCTTCTAACGTCTCTAACTCTTTCATTTTTTCTTCTTCTAATGCAATTTGTTCTGATTCAGTTCTTGCTTTTTGTTCTGCTGCAGTTTCATCTCTCATCTTTCCTGTTTTTTTATCTTGTACTTGTTTTGTATTTTTTTGTTTTTCTGTCTTCATTTCAAATTCTGGGATGAATTTTTCTTTCCTTGCAATTCTAATTCTAATTCCAATTAAACCCATTGCAGTTTTTACATGTGCAATATCTTCATCAACAATAACTTCTGCGTGATGTCCTGCTCTTGGCAATATTCCTGCTACGTGTTTTTCAAATGCTGAACGGTCTCCTCTGAGTTTTCCAGAAATTGTTATCTGAACTCCCATTGCACCACTTTCCATAATTTGTTTCAATGTCCACATTGTTGCTCTTCTAAATGCGGTTCCACGTTCAAGATGAGATGCCATTCTATTACACATTACACTTGGAGATAATTCAGGTTTCTCAATTTCTACTACTGAAATTTGTGGATTCTTTAATGCAAAATCTGTTGCAAGTTTGTCAGTAAGAGCTCTAATGCCGGAACCTTTTCTTCCTATGACAATCCCTGGTCTTGTTACGTGTAATGCAACTCTAGTCCCAACTGGGGTTTTTGAAATTTCAGCATGTGAGAATCCTGCATCTTTGATTGCTGCTCTCAGATAATCTTTGAGAAGCATCATGTTATAGTTATCTTTGATTACGTTTTTGACTGCAGACATTTCTAAATCTCCTGGGCCACCAATTCTACATGAGTCAATACGTTATTTTTTGGAGTTGCTCTCCCCATAGCTCTTGGAATGAATCTTTTTACAGTAACTCCTTTGTGAGTTGTAGCATTTACAATTCTTAATCTATCCAAGTCCATTCCTTTGTATTCTGCATTTGATTCTAAATTATCTAAAACTTTGATGAATTCTTTTGCTGTCTTTTGTGGATAACGTCCTGCCATCATACCTGGATCTGATTTGTGTCCTACTTGATTCTTAAAACGTCTAAATGCTACTGCTCTGTCTTTGTTAATTACTGCTTGTAGATAGTCTCTTGCTTTTTCAATTGATAACCCTTTGATTGCAACAGCTACTTCTCGTGCATGTTTATGTGAAATGTCTTTTTCTCTTAATGAAGAACGCACATGTCTTGTTGCATCATAATTTTGGAAAGTGTAATCGAATCTACCCATAATAATCACTTCAATGGCACGTAGAGACTGGATCTTGATGCTCCTACTCCTGGTGCACCGTGTGAAACTCTCCTGTTTGTTATTACATATTCTCCCAAGTAGTGGCCAATCATTTCTGTTCTGATTATGACTGGAACAAATTCCTTCCCTGAAAAAACATTTACTGTAACATCTACCATGTATGGTAAAACGATCAAATCTCTTACATGAGTTTTGATAGGATTTTTTAATTTACCTGCTTTTGCTGCCTTTATCTCTTCAATTAGTTTTCTCTTACCATCTGTAATTCCTCTGGTGAGTGATCTTCTTTGTCTAGAATTGAATAATTGAAATAATTTCTCTAATGACATATTATCTAATTCCTCTTTTGGAATACCTCTGTATGAAAATTCTTTAACCATTCTTCTCTTCCTCTCTTAATGTAATTCGGGTTTTATGGTCCATATTATAGCATTCCTATCTTTGTTGCCAAATCTCTGGCCTTTTCTGTATTCTCAAACTGGACAAATGCTTTCTTGCCATAAATTGTTCTTGCGGTGTTTACGTTAGTGACATTTTCTTTGTAAAGTGTTTTTACAGCCTCAGCAATTTGTGGTTTGCTTGCTGATCTTTCTACTATGAAACAGATCTTACGTTCATTTTCTACCATTGCAAATGTTTTTTCTGTAATGTATGGTTTTACAATAATTTTGCTTGCTTGATCTACATTCATTGTGTTTTCACCATTACTTCTAGATGTGTTGATTTTATTTTTCCAATTTCTTCTATTGCTGATTTAGAATATACTGTTAATCTAATTGGATCTGAACCTGGAGCTAAATCTAACACACTCAAATCTTTAACATTTTTTGCCTCCACACCTGGAAGTGCACCTATTGCTTTACTGATATTTGAAGCATCTTTTGTCACAAACAAAACACTCTTTCCAACCTTCTTACTTCTTCCTCTAAGTGATGATTTTCCAGTACGTGGTTTTCTTGATTCCAATCTTTTGAGATCCTGTGAAAGTTTTAGCGACTCCAATATTTTGGAAATTTCACTTGTTTTGGAAACTGATTCAATATCGTCAGATACTATAATTGGAAATGATTCAATACCATCTATCTTATGACCTCTTGATTCTATGATGTCTTTTGATGCAGTGGCTGCAATTGCAGAACATAATGCTAGTTTATTTTCTTTTTTGTTTAATTTTTTGTAAATTACTTTTTCAACAATAGGTGGGTGTGCTTGTCTTCCACCTCTAGTTGATGCGACCTCACCACCTTGACCTTGTCTTCCACCGCCACCACCGCTCATTCTGGCAACACGAGATACACCTTGACCTGTAGGGGGATCATTTGAATCCGCTACAACATCTTGACCTGCAGTTGGATGTCTTCCTTGTGGTTGGAATTTATGTGAGTTTAGATTTGTGAATGCTTTGTGAATTAGTTCTCTTCTGAATGGTGTTGAGAAAATTAGTGGAAGTTCTATTTCCCCTTCTTTTGTTCCTGTAGTTGTGTATGTGGATGTCTTCATTATACTACTACCTCCAAAATGTTTGGTTTGTTGACTTTAGCTGGAGCATTTCTGATTTGACTTCTTAGTTTGATTAACCTTCTATATGTTCCTGGAACTGAACCTTTTAGAATGATGAAATCCCCTTTAACTAATCCAAAGTGTTTGTATCCTCCATCGGGATTAATTTTGATTTGATCATTTTCTGTATTGCCCATAATCATAATTCGTTTATCATATTCTACTCTTTGATGGAATCCCATTTGACCTGCTCTTGGAACTGTGTACATGACACTTTGTGGTGAAATCGGACCCAAGGAACCAACCTCTCTAACTGTCTTTCTTGATTTGTGTTGTTTCTTTTTTACTCCATATCTTTGAATGACTCCTTGCCATCCTTTGCCTTTGGTAATTGCTGCAACATCTACACTTGCACCCGTTTCAAAAATCTGATCAATCTTAATTTCTTTTCCAAGTAATTCTTTTACATGGGTAAATTGTTTTTGTATGTCTCCTCCACTAACTGAAGCTTCAAAAATATATGGTTTCTTTTGTTCTAGCCCAACTGCATTTGGAGATACTGCAACTATTGCAAAAATTTCTTTAATCTTTCCTAATCTTTTCTCTACATTTTCTAAATAATTATCTTCTTTGTTTTTTAACGAAATTTCTTTTGCAATATGTTTTGGAATATCCTCTGCAAATATGTCAAATTCAGCATGTAATCCGTTATGATCTTTAGAGTATCCTCTAATCCCTAAAATCAACACCGGTGGAGTAACTAAAACTGTGCCAAGACTTACAAGTTGCTTTCCTGCATTAGGTGTCTTTTCACGATCATCAATACTAACTATTTGAACACAACCTGCTTTGAAACCACAATGAGCTAAAATTTTAGGTTCTTCTGAGTCCAATTTTGGCCATGCTCTGATTCTTGCCTCCATGCTTTTAGCACGTCCTCTAGGTGAATATGCAAGACTACCTCTACGTGGTTGATGGTTTTTTCTAGCACCCATGGTTAAAACGCATCATCGATTTCCCTCTATTAAACCATGTGAGACTTGGTTAACCACTTAGAAAATATTGGTTAACGAACTATTTTTCAAACATTATGGTTTTAGTAAGTCTACTGCCATGTTCCAAATGGTAATTGCACCAATTATGACTCCAAATGCTCCAATTCCAATGGCCATTAGTAAGAAATTTTTTCTTTCTGGCATGTTAGGATGTACTTTGAGCGTTAATTATTGCTAGTGTTCCAAGTAATGCTTCTTCTAGACGTACAGTTTGCGTAGCTTGGTTTGGAAAAAAGTTTAATGATTTTGCGTTTTGAACATTTTTCATCTTTCCTCCTAAGATCTCATGAATTCCTTTTTCGGGGGATCCAAATACTACTAGTATGGAATGATCAGATTTTGTGTATTTTGAAATTTGTTCTTTTGTTACAGTTTTCCCTTTCCTAGATGTGATGATGATGTTCCCTTTCCATTCTGATAATAGTGAAAATAAATTTGCTCTTTCTTTAACAGAGTATCCCCAATAAGATTGGGTCTCACTTTTGTTGATCTCTT